>JAEUJH010000012.1 GCA_016794825.1 Gemmatimonadota bacterium | reverse complement strand
CCGTGTGGAGGTGGCCTTTGCGACCCTTCTTCGATCCCTTCATACGTCCGCTCGCCCCATGGATGAGTCGGCGCCGCCGCCAGGCGACGACACCGAAGTGGCATGTGTTTCCAGCAGATACGCGAGGACGGCGACCGCCGGCCCGCGGGTCGGGTCGCTCACCGAGACATAGTGGTGGTGCAACCCGGGAGTCGTGTTGATCTCAAGAAACGTGCCGCCATTTGCACTCAGCGGTTTCCCGGGATCGTTGGTCATGATGTCGACCCCGGCAAACTCGCTGCCTAACCCCCGGACGATCCGGGCCAGTTCGGCCGCCAGGCCGGGGGCGACGCGCTCGGTCACGTCCTCGTCATAGACGGTGCGCAGTTCCTCGAAGTCCCGTTCCGCGAGCGGGACCCCGCGGGCCACCACCTCGACCCCGGCCTCCGGCACCGCCCCGAGGGCCAGGCCCTGAGCCGCCAGCGTATCGAGCACCGCCACGTCGCTGGCCGGCCCCGGGTGCCCGGCCCGACCGAGGAGCGATTCGATGGTGCTCCGCCCGTCGCCGGTGACCCGGAGGCCGCGCCGGCGCACGGCGTGCAGGAGTCGTCCATCGAGGAACAGCAGCCGACAGGACTCGGCCGGGACCATTTCCTCGACCAGGATCTCGGGGTGGTACAGCGAGGCCAGCAAGGCCGCCCGTTCGAGCGCGGCGCGATCGCGGACGTGGGTCGTGACGCCCTGCCCCGACGCCGAACCCTTGAGCGGTTTGACGACGACCGACCGACCCAGCTCCTCGAGCAATCGATACCCGGGTGACAGGTCGGCCGCGGTGGCGACCGCGTGACGGGGAACCGGCACACCGGCCTCTTGCGCCAGCCGATAGGAATAGGCCTTGTCGCCCGCGAGTCGGAGGATGACCGGGTCATCGCACTGGGTGACCCAGCTCGACACCCGGGTGGCCCGTCCCGCCCGGCGAATTTCCCAGACGTCGTCCGTGAGCGGCACGAACTCGGCGCCGAGCGCCCGCGCCGCGGCTTCCCAGTAGCCGCGATACTCCGAGCGCCGGGCCGTGACGTAGACGGTCTTGGGCCCGCCCAGCCGATGGCGAATGCTCCGGCTGAGTCGAAGAAGGCGCTGCCGCCAGGCCCAGGAACGCGGGGTCGTCATCCGACGCGTTCCGCGGGCTCGACGAACAGGAAGTAGATCGTGTTGCCGTCGACCATCCGGGCTCCCTCCCACCGGCGCCATCGCACCCGGCCGCCAGCCGCGGCGACCATCGCATCCAGGTTGTGGATGAAGGTACCATCGCGCTCCCGGACGGCGGATTCGGTCAACTCCCGATTGTCGCGGTCCGGGTGCGCGAGGCCCGCGATGACCAGCACGCGCTTGGTGTGGCGGACCATCCAGTCGACGACCGGCTGGGCATCGGCCGGCTTGAGGTACATCAGGACGCCGGCACAGAGCACCAGATCGAAGTGCTCGTCGCGAGCCACCGCGTCGAGGCCGGCCATGTCCGCCACCTCGAGGTGAACCCGTGATCCCACGCCGGCCAGGTAGGCCGACCCGCTGGCGATCGCCTCGGCGTCGATGTCCACGCCGAACAGCCGATCGGCACCGGCCAGGAGACCGAGTTCGAGATGCCGGAGGAGATACCCGAGGCTCGAGCCGACCTCGAAGACCGAGCGGATGTCGCGAGCCGGGTCGAGACCCTCGGCCCGGAGGTACCGGTCGAGATCCTCGAACAGCATGACCCGGGTGGGGTGAATGCGGTCGGATCCGAACCGGGAGGCCACGTCGTACGATTCCGCGTACGCCAGATGATGGCTCCAGAGGAACCGATGGAACCCATTGGGGTCGGCGGCGGCGTAATCGCGCAGCAGTTCCATGGTCCACCAGTATCGGTCCGGCACGCCGGGAAGCCGGTTCAGCAGAATGGCCATCCGCTTCCGGGCCGCCAGCGGAACGACCCGGCGCATGCCCGCGCGCAGTCGCGATCCGATCATCCGAGCGTTTCCTCCGCGATCCGGACCGCGTTCGCCATCAGGGAAAAAGTGTGGTTCTTGGCCGGGAGGAACGGAAAGCCCGACGCGTCGACCACGAACAGATTGCCGAACATGCGGCTCCGCCCCTCGGGCGTGAGGGTATGGGGTCCTCCGGCCGCGAGCATCGGCAGCGTCCCGCCGTAATGAACACTCGCGCCATGTGAAAGAATCTTTGTCATCCCGCGCGGGACGACGGCCCCCAGCCGGCCGAGTCCACTCCGGAGCCGGGCAAGGGCCCAGGCGAGGTGGTCCCGCTGCGCGGCCCCCTCCTGGTACCGAATCTGGAGCGAGGTGCGCCCGTCGCCCGGGGCGACGGTGAGGTAGTTGGCATCGTCGCGGCGATCGTGGATCCACAGGGTGGCGACCGCGAGCCCCGACCGGATCCGCCGGAACACGGCCAGGGCACTCCGGAGATCGAGCGGCAGGTTCTGGACGATCGGGTGAATGCTGGCCGCCTTCAGCGTGGTGATTTGCCCATGAGCGTGCTCGTCGGGACGGTCGGCTCGAATCCCGAAGGCCAGCTGATGGAACTGATAGGCGGCCAGCTCGGTGCGACGGCCCAGCATGGCCAGGGTCAGGAACGGGACCATGGCCATCCGGTTGTCGAGCAGTCCGCCGAGCCGGGGGGCCTCGGTGCCGCGGGCCACGACCGAGTCGAGATAGATCTTCGACGATCCGATGGTCCCCGCCGCCAGCACGAAGCGGTCGGCCGTCAGTTTCACGGGTTCGCCGCCGTCGACCGGATCGGCGACCAGCGCGCGGATGGTGCCGTCGGGATCGGACTCGAAGTGCCGCGCCATCAAGCCGGGACGATAGCGGAACCCGTCCCGGCGTTCGCAGTCGCGCAGGGTAGCGGAGGGCGCGTAGAGCGAGCGGCGCGGGCAGCCCCAGAGGCAGCGGCCGAGTTCGCCACAGGGCTCCCGGTCACCCAGCGGTCGCGTCAACATCGCGACCCGCGACCGTCCGAGCGCAAAGCCGGTCGAGGCGAGAGTGGCTCGGTGACGCTGATAGCGAGCCGCGAGCGCCGCGCCATGCGGATCGAGGGGCAACGGCGTCTGGTACTCGGCGGTAAACGGCGAGAACGACTCGAGGTCGTCGCGTTCACCCGCCACGCCGATTCGGGCGGCCACCGTCCGGTATCGGGCCTGCAGCCGCTCGGCCGGAAACGGGAACGTGGCCAGGTCCGCGGCGCCGTACTCGTAGGAGCCGCCGGTCCAGGCCTCGGCCAGACCGCCACGAGCAAACGAGATGAGCGGCTCGAACCGGTCGCTCCGCTCGACGAACTGGGCCGGGCGGCGGAAGACGTATTGCTTGCTGGGGGGAAAGCCGTAGAACTTGGCATCCGGGCCCGGATAGACGACATGGCGGCCGTCGGCGCCAAGGAAGTACTCGACCGGATCGGTCAGCTCGGTGGCGAGGCGCGGAAACGACGCGTCCGGCGCGACCGGCGCGGCGGGCTGAAAGCCGACGTCGATCAGGTCGACCGCATGGCCATGCTCGAGCGCCGACAGCGCGAAGTGGACGCCCGCGGCGCCGGAGCCGATGACGAGAATCTTCACGCCCGGGCGCCTCCGCCGATGGCCGACCAGAGCCGGATCGGGAGGAAGATCACGGCGCCGAGCACCAGCGAGACCGCGGCGCCGAGCCCGATGGCGGCGAGCGACGCCAGAGCCGCCACCATGCCGCCCCCCGACGCCTGCAGGATCGAGGCGCTCCCGGGCGAGGCCTCGAGGATGGCGGCCATCAGGATGAGCTTTTTCCGGAGGAGCGTCGCCGGGCGGACGAAGCGGGCGTGGAGGTCAGCC
>JAEUJH010000970.1 GCA_016794825.1 Gemmatimonadota bacterium | reverse complement strand
CGCGACCTGGCCGAGATCGCCCGCCAGCATCGCGGCCCGTTCGAGCCGATCGAGCGGAACTCCGGCCGCTCGACCCACCGCCTCGAGGACCACGGCCTCCAGGGCGCCTTGGCGGACTTCGCCGGTCGCGAGCGCGACCAGGAACCGGCGTTCGGCGTCGGTGGCTCCCGCCATCAGGTCGCGGATCATGGTGGCGCGCGCGGCCGCGGAACCCCGGCCGGATGTCGCGCCCACCTGGGTCAGGAAGCGATCGACATCATGGATGTCGATCGTCGATTCGGTCGGAGCCGGCGGCAAGTCGGCCAGGGCCTGCCGGAAGCCGGCCCATCCGACCCCGACCCGACCCTGGCGGGGCCACCCGACCAGGAAGCCGACGGCCGCTTCGACCTCGGCCGGCGCCAGAGCGGCAAGCAATCCCGCCAGGATGGCGACCTTGTCCCGGCGCCCCGCCGTGCCCGCCACCCGCTCCGAGGTGGCAACCAGTTCGCCGAATCGCATCCGTCGTCCTTATCGGGCTTCGAGCCCTGATCATGACCGTGCCGGCCCCGCTTCACCAGGGCCGGCTCGACGCGTCGAGGATGCACACCGACGCCCACGCGTCTTCCCGGGCGTGGTCAAGCCGATCGCGCTCGAGGGTCTCACCAACGTCGCGGATCTCGTCATCGGGGCGGCCGAGCAGGGAGGGTTGGGGCGAGGCACCGGCGCCGGAACGGCACCCTGATCGGGTGGGGCAACAGCGACTGGGGCCAACTCGGCGCGGGGATCTCCGGCGACTTCCCGTTGAAGCCGACGCCAACCAAGCTCCCGGACGTGGAGGCGTACTGGCTCGGCCGCAACTTCAGCTTTCCCCGGACCACGGACGGCTCGCCGTGGTTCTTGGGCGAGGAGACGGCGGCGCGGGGCCTCCTCGGCGTGCGCGGCGATCAGCGACTCCCGGCAAGATCCCGCCCGCGAAGCTGATCCCGTAGCGAGAGGAAGTCTTTCGCCGTGGACGCCCCGCACCGCGTCCGTCGATGGCTTGGCCCTGAAACCCGTGCTCTCGCCGTCCCGTACGACGGCCGCGTCCCAAGGCCCGGTCCCTCAACGCTGGAATCCCCCGCATGCAAACCCGCGCCCAGGCCCGCCGCGGCGTGACGATCTACCTCGGATGCGTCCTGATCATGTCCGCCGCGCTGGAGGGATGGATCATCGCGCACGGTGGCCTCGGTGGTCCATCCGGATGGCTGGTCCTGCCGCTCATGTACGTCCCGCTGGTCTCCTCGGTCATCGCGCGGCTCGTCGGCCGCGAGGGCTTTCGGGACGTGTCGTTCCGGTGGGGTGGTCGCCCGGGGACGCGGGCCTCGCTCGCGGCCTGGCTCCTGCCGGTCGGGGTCGGATTCCTCGCCTATGGCGTCGCATGGGGCACCGGCCTCGCGCCCTTTGCCGCGCCGGCAAGCGGGGCACTCGCGGGAATCGGCAACCCGGTCCTCCGGTTCCTTGCCCTGATCCCGGTGGCACTCACCGTCGGGACGCTGATGAGCTGCCTCTCCGCCTTCGGCGAGGAGGTCGGCTGGCGTGGCTATCTGGTGCCCCGGCTGGTCGAAGCGGAGGTACCAGCCCCGTTCCTGGCGAGCTCGCTGATCTGGTGCGCCTGGCACATTCCGTTGATTCTCTGGGCCGGTTACGCCGTCGGTCCATACCCCGCATTGTCGGCCCTGGCGTTCGTCGCGTCGATCACACCGGTGGGCCTGCTGATGGCGCGGTGGAGGATGGCCAGCGGAAGCGTCTGGCCCTGCGTGATTGCCCACGGCTCCTGGAACGTGGTGATCCAGTCGGTCTTCGACCCTTTTGCCACCGGACCACGCTCCGCCCTGTGGATCGGTGAGTCGGGCCTCCTCACCGTGGCGGCGTTATGGGCGGTCTTCTCGATGGTCCGCAACGCGAGTTGGGCCGGCACGGCGCCGGTCGGCTCGTGAATCTCTCATCACGAACCTTTGGGCTTCGCTTCACCAAGGCCGGCCAATTCCTTCAGGACCGGGCGGCGTACCCGGTTCACCGGAACGAGGGAGGCCGGCATGACGACGGGACGGCGGGACTTTCTGGAAACGTTGGCCACCGGCGCGGTTGGCGCGGCGGCGTTAGGCGCCATGGCGGG
>JAEUJH010000940.1 GCA_016794825.1 Gemmatimonadota bacterium | reverse complement strand
GGCGACGAAGTCGGTGGCGGCCAGGAAGCCGTGCTCGAGATCGTCGATCCCCAGCTCGGCGGCCTCGCGGTACGTCACCGAGCAGAGGTGCCCCGTCACCTTCATGCCCCGCGCGTGGGCCGCCTTGATGGCCGCGCCGAGGACCTCGCGGCTGATCTGCATGTAGGCCTTGAACGAGGTGGCGCCCTGGTCGGCCCAGAAATCGACGAACCGCCGAGCCTCGGCCGGGGTGGTGAGCGCCTGCATCTGGGCAAACTGATTCGGCCCGTTGAGGTACGGCGCCGTCGCGTCGATCCACGGCCCGGGCTTGTCGCCCCGCTCGACGGCCTTCCGGATGTTGAGTTCGGAGTAGCCGTTCATGTTCCCGCCGGTCCGCATCGACGTGACCCCGCCGGCGAGATAGAGCTTGACGAACGATTCGGTGAAATTGCCGTAGATCCCGGGGCCGACCGGGTAGCAGAGGTGCTCGTGCACCATGACCAGGCCCGGGATGACCGTCTTCCCGGCGCCGTCGATGATCAGCGCGCCGGCGGGGATCGGCGTGGCACCGGCGCCGCCCACGGCCACGATGGCCCCATCGCGAACGACGATGGTCTGGTCGTCGCGCGCCGGCGCGCCGGTGCCGTCGATGACCCGGACATTGCGAATGGCGAGGACGGCGGTGTCCACCGCGACGAATCGCCGGGTGGCCGCCGAGAGCTGCGGCCGCTGGGCGAGGGTCACAACCGGGATCACGCCCAGGAGGGCAACGAGGATCGACACAGGCATCCGGATCATGAGAGCCTCACTGGAATGCGGAGAGGGACGGCGGAAATGCTGGGCGCCATGGGCACGGACTAGTACCTCTTTGCCGGCGCGGCGCCAGTCCGGCTTCGCGACGGAAGCAACGCCGTACCGGCCTGGACCACGACTTCACCGTCGCGGATGACCCACTCGACCCGGGTCAGGTCGTCGAGGTTCGTGTCCGGACTGCCCCGCACCACCAGAACGTCGGCCAACTTGCCGGGCTCGAGCGTCCCGAGTTTGTCGTCCATGTCGAGCAGCTTGGCGTTGGTCTTCGTGGCGGCCACCAGCACCTCGGGCGCCGTCAGCCCGACCGACATCAGGTTCTTGAGTTCGGTCAGGTACGGCGCCGGCAACCGGCGATACCAGTCAGTGACCAGATCGGTGCCGACGCCGAGCGTCACCCCCGCCTTCCTGAGCCGGCGGAGGACGTCGAGGTTCGCGTCCTTCCCGAAGGAAAATCGGCGCGAGGTCGAGCCGAAGTAGCCCCCGTCGTCGTCGAAGATGTACTGATACGGCACCAGCGTCGGCACCGACGCGACCCCCTTGGCGGCCATCCGCTGGATGACGTCGTCGGTCCGCGGGAGCGGATGCTCGATCATGTCCACCCCCGCATCCACCGCCCAGTCGATGTAGAAGGTCTCGCAGTCGCAGGTGACGAGCATGCCGAGCGCATGGGCCTCCTCGATGCCGGCCCGGACTTCGTCGCGGCTGAAATGACTGGTGATCTTGATGAAATCGGCGCCGCGGTCGAACTGCTCCCGGACCGCCTTGCGCCAGTCGTCCGCACCACTCGCGATCCGGAAGATCGCCTGGTCCGGATCCGATCCCAGCCCCTCGGCGCTGTGACCGCCCGGTCCGGTAATGAGCCGCCCGGCCGCGAAGATCCGCGGTCCGGTGAGTCGGCGATCCGACACCCACGCCTTGAGCCGGAAGATCCCGTCGAGGGAGCCGACGTCGCGGGCGGTGGTGATGCCGCTCTCGATGTAGAACCGCATCCGCTCCACGCCCCGGAGGATGCCGTCGGCCATGTCGTCGACCAGGCCCGGAGGAATGGTGGCGATCTGGCCGTCCGTCAGGTGCGTGTGGAGGTCGATCAGGCCCGGCAGGACCGTCATGCCCTTCACGTCGATGACGCGGGCGCCGGCGGGCCAGTTGGACTGACCCGGCGGCACCAAGCGGGTGATCCGGTTGCGCTCGATGACCAGCGAGAGTTCGCGCGCGGGGGCACCGGTGCCGTCGAAGACCCGGCCCCCGGTCAGCACGATCGAGCCATCCGGCCCGCGGGGCGCGTTGCCCACGAGTACCCGGCGGGGATCGTCGGTGGTCTGGCTCGACGGCTGGAGGAAGCGGCGGCGATCGGCGGCCCGGTCCTGCGCGTTCAGCGCACTCGGCACGGACGCGAGCAACAAGCCGACGACGGCCAGCCGGGCAACGGGAAGAAGCGACATGGACAACCTCGGTGGTTGAAACGGGCTGGGTGGTTGCCCCGAGCCCGTTGAACCGCCGTTGAACGGCCAGGATACCTTGGTCGAACGGCAAGACGGCGGGCACGGTCTGAGCGGAGTTCCGAGCGAAGCGGTCCGCGACCCGCTGCCATTGCCGGACACGGGC
>JAEUJH010000489.1 GCA_016794825.1 Gemmatimonadota bacterium | reverse complement strand
TGGTGACGGCCCTGCTGGTCCGGGGCGTCCAGGAGTCGGCCCGGGTCAACAACATCGTGGTGTTCATCAAGGTCGGCGTGGTCCTGCTCTTCATCCTGTTTGCCTGGCGCGCCATCGACCCGGCCAACTGGCAGCCGTTCGTTCCCGCCAACACCGGAAGCCGGGAACATTTCGGGGTGAGCGGTATCGTCGCCGGCGCGGGGATCGTCTTCTTTGCCTACATCGGGTTCGACGCGGTCAGCACGGCGGCCCAGGAGGCCAAGAATCCGCAGCGCGACATGCCCTTCGGGATCATCGCGTCGCTCCTGATCTGCACCCTGCTGTACATCGTCGTCTCGGCCATCGCCACCGGGGTGGTGCCCTACCAGCAGCTCGACGTGCCCGACCCGATCGCCAAGGTGGCCGACGCGGCCGGGCTCGGGTGGATGACCCGGCTGATCGAACTCGGTGCCATCGCGGGTCTGTCGTCGGTCATCCTCGTGCAGCTCATGGGGCAGGCCCGGGTGTTCTGGTCGATGGCCAACGACGGCCTCCTGCCGCCCGTCGTCAACCGGATCCATCCGACGTTCCGGACGCCGTGGATCACCCAGATCGTGCTCGGTGTGCTGGTGGCCGTTCCGGCGGGGTTCCTGAGCGTTCGCGAGGCGGCGTCGCTGGTTTCGATCGGCACCCTGCTCGCGTTCGTCATCGTCTGCGCGGCCGTCCTGCTCCTCCGGATCCGCGAACCGGGACTCCACCGGCCGTTCAAGACGCCGCTGGTCTGGTTCACTGCCCCGGCCGGCATTCTCTGCTGCCTCTATCTGATGTACTTCCTGCCGTGGCGCACCTGGGAGCGGCTTCTGATCTGGCTCGCGATCGGCCTGGCCATCTACTTCCTCTACGGGATGCGGAAGTCGAAGTTGGCCGCTCGCTCCAACCCCTGAAAAAAACGGAGGCGCCCGCAACGGGGCGCCTCCGCCACTGGGTCGACCCGATGGGTCCGCGATTGGTGCCTGGCCAACGCGGGCCCGCCCCTCGGCCAGGTCAGGCCGGGGCGGCCTCGCCGTCGTCCTTGAGTTCGCCCTCCCACCGCGCCATGACGGCCGAGGCCAGGCAGTTGCCCAGCAGGTTGATCGACGTCCGGGCCATGTCCATGAACGCGTCGACGCCGAGGATCACCGCGATCCCTTCGAGCGGGAGCCCGAACTGGGTCAACGTCCCCGACAGGATGACCAGCGACGCCCGGGGCACCGCCGCCACGCCTTTGCTGGTCAGCATCAGCGTCAGCATCATCAGGAGCTGGGTGCCCAGGGTCAGTTCAATGCCGGCCGCCTGCGCCACGAACACCGACGCCACCGCCAGGTAGAGCGTCGAGCCGTCGAGGTTGAACGAGTAGCCGGTCGGCAGCACGAACGACACGATCCGCCGCGGCACCCCGAACTTCTCCATGTTCTCCAGGGCCAGCGGCAGGGCGGCCTCCGACGACGCGGTGGTGAACGCGAGGAGCCAGGGCTCCTTGGTCCAGTGCCAGAACCGGCGGATGTTGAGGCGGGCCATCAGGGCCACCGGGACCAGCACCACCAGGACGAACACCAGCAGCGCCAGGTAGAGGGTGCCGACCAGCTTGCCGAGGCTCAGGATGACCCCGAGCCCGTTCTTGCCGATCGTGACCCCGAGCGCCGCGGCGATGCCGATCGGGGCGTAGTTCATCACCAGCCCGGTGAACTTGAACATCACCTGCGACACGCTGTCGAGGACTTCGAGCATGACCTCCTTGGGCCGCCCCGTGACCTTGGTGAGCCCGATGGCAAAGAGGAGCGCGAAGAAGACGATCTGCAGGGTTTCGTTCTTGGCCATGGCCTCGACGATGCTGGCCGGCACCGTGTGTTCGAGTACCCCGGCAAAGGTCTGCTGATTGCCGGCAAACTGCTGCCCGGCTTCGGTCGAGCCCGCCAGTGCCACCCCGCGGCCCGGCTGGAACAGGTTGACCGCGCCGAGGCCCAGGAACAGGGCCAGCGTGGTGACGATCTCGAAGTAGATGATCGACCGGAGGGCCAGCCGTCCGACCTGCTTCAGGTCGTCGCCGTGGCCGGCGATGCCGACCACCAGCGTCGAGAAGATCAGGGGCGCCACGATCGATTTGATCATTCGGACGAAGATCGAGGCCAGCGGCTGGAGGGCCTTCGACAGATCGGTCTCGAGCCAGACATTGTGGTCGAGGTAGCCGACCACCGCACCGACGACGGTGCCGATCAGGATCCAGTGGGTCAGGTTCAAGCGACGCATGAGTGTCCGGGGCCCGGAGGCGCTCGATGGGGTGACGATGGCAATGGGGAGGCGGACCGCGGAAGACGGCACCGGGTCGGAACGCCGAGTTGACGCCCCGGAATAATGACCTTCCGTCGGGAGTTGGGGAAGCGGGCCCGACCCTTATCTTTGTCCGATGCCGATCACCCTCACCGCCGAGAAGCTCACCGCCGCCCGCGACCTGGCCCGGATCCTGACCCCGGGCATGCGGGCCGCCCTCGTCACCCACGTCAATCCCGATGGGGACGGCCTGGGCAGCGAGGTCGGGCTGGTGCACCTGCTCAACGCCCTCGGCGTCACCGCCCGGATCGCCAACCCGACGCCCACGCCGCCGCGGTTCCAGTTCCTCTTCGAGGCCCTGCCCGGCGTCGATCGGAGCGACGAGGCCGTCAAGGAACTCCGGCGGGCCGACATCATCATCGTCCTCGACATCAGCGATCTCGGACGTCTGGGCATGCTCGCCGAAACGGTGGCGACCCGCGGCGTGCCGGTGGCCTGCATCGATCACCACGTGAGTCCGGGCACGCTGCCCCCCGGCCCCCGCTACGTCGATCCCGGCGCCGCCGCGACGGCCGAGCTGATCGTCGAAATCGCCATGGCCAACGAGTGGGCCCTGACCGCGGCCGCGGCCCGTGCCCTTTACGTCGGCATCATGACCGATACCGGCGGCTTCCGGTTCAGCAACACCCATCCGCGGACCCTGCGGATCGCCGCGGAACTGCTGGAGAAGGGCATCGACCCCGAGGCCATCTACCTCGACGTCTACGCCGGCGCCCCCGAGGGCCGCGTTCGGTTGCTGGCCGAGGCGCTCCAGACCCTGGTGGTCGAGGGCGACGTGGGCCTCGCCTGGATCACGGTGCCGCCGGGCGCGGTCGAACGGCACGGGGTCACCACCGACGACCTCGATGGCGTCGTCGAGCACGCCCGCTCGATTGCCGGCATCCGGATGGCGCTCCTGTTCCGCGAAATCTCCCAGGGCCGCATCAAGGTGTCCCTCCGCTCCGTCGGCGATGTCGATGTCGCCGCGTTCGCCAAGCCGTTCGGTGGCGGCGGGCACGTCAAAGCGGCCGGCCTGAGTCGCGAGGGTTCGATGGCAGACGTCCAGGCGTTCGTGCTCGACGCCGCCCGCGCCTTCCTCGGTCGACCAGCCCCTATCACCAGCTGATCCCGGTTATTTCGTTCCAATAGGGTACGTTTCACGCCTGAAACGTTCCATATGTTGACGTTATAGCATTTCCATCCTACTATGTTGGCCGAGGCATAATCGAGGTCAACGACGATGGAAGTCAAACGGGAACTGATCCGCGGCGCCGGTCCGGTGGCCGTGCTCCAGATGCTCAAGCGGCGGGACATGTACGGATACGAACTGGCCGAAGCGCTGAGCCAGCGATCCGACGGCGTCCTGGCCCTGGGCCAATCCACGCTCTACCCCCTTCTCTACAACCTCGAGAGCAAGCGGTACGTCGAGAGCCGCTGGGTCGAACTCCCGTCGGGCCGGAAGCGGCGCTACTACCGGCTCACCGAGCGGGGGGCCCAGGTGCTCGAGGAGCGGCGCGCCGAGTGGCAGGAACTCTTCGAGGCCATGGTCGGCCTCGGGCTGGTGACCCCGATCGGGCAGGAGGGCTGAGCCATGACCGAACGGGAACGTTTCAGCGGGCGGATGGACCGGATGGAGGTGGTGCGACGGGCTCGGAAGGCCGGCCTCCCGGAGGCGGTGGCCGAGCGGATCGCGCAGGTCGTCACCGGGGCCGGGCTTTCGGACGACCGGCGCGAGGAGGTCTTCCGCGAACTGGTGGC
>JAEUJH010000877.1 GCA_016794825.1 Gemmatimonadota bacterium | reverse complement strand
TCCGAAACGTCGAACCCCTTGGAGGTCTCGGATGTCCTGGGCACAACGCGGCTTGATCGCCGGCGTCGTCGGACTCGGCGCCCTGATCGTCATGAGCAAGACCGGCGGCAAGAAGGCCGGCCTCGATCCCGAAGACAGTCCCCTGAAAGGCGCGGTCTACGCCACGGCCATCCCGGTGTGGGAGGACGCCAAGCTGACCGACATCACGGGCGGGAACTACTACAACGACATCGGCGGGCCGGTGACCTTCACCAGCAAGTCGTGGTTCTTCAAGCTCTCCGACCCGGTCACCGAGGTCGCCGACTTCTACCGCAAGAATCTCCCGGCGGGCGCCAAGCCGACCGAGGCGGAGGACGGGGCCGTGGCGTTCGAGTGGCTGCCGCCCGGCGCCAAGGAAGGCGAGGAAGTGTCGGTGACCGTCCGCGAGGGCGAACTCCAGATCAGCGAGACCGTCAAGGCGCCCGGGACCTGATCGTCCCGGGGTTCCACCAGCTCAGCCGATGACGGCGCGGTACAGCCGTCGGACATTCTCTCCCATGATCAGATCCACGTCCCGGCTCGGGACGTGGCGGGCCCGCAGTCCCTCGGCCACCACTTCCATCCGGCGGGGGCCGTTCAGTTCCGCGATGAAGTAGGGGAGTTCGTCGTCCTTGACCTGACTCCCCTCCTCCCGCTTCAGCTCCGCCAGGTACTCGGGTGTCAATTCGATGACGCGATGGTCGCGGTCGCTCCCGATCGCGACGTGCTCCGGGCCAGCCACGCGGATGGCGTGGAGCAGATGGTCGAAATACGCCGCCAGGTTGTCGGTCTTCTTCGGGGTGAGGAACGGGCGCATCTGGCAGATGCCCACCACGCCGCCGCGGCGAGCCAGGAGCCGGAGATTCTCGTCGGTGGTGTTCCGCCGGTTCGAGTGGACGGCCATGCAGGCGGTGTGGGAAATGATGACCGGGGCCCGGGACGCCTCGATGGCCTCCTGCATGGTGGTCATGTTGGCGTGCGACAGGTCGATCAGCATCCGGACGTCGTTCATCCGGGCAATGGCCTCCCGGCCGAACGGCGTGAGCCCGCCCGCCTCCCAACAACCGACCCCGACCTGATTGCGGGTGTTGTAGGTCAGCTGGCAACTCCGGAGACCCATGCGATGGAAGAGGTCGATCCGATCGAGCGCGGTGCCGAACTGGGTGGTGTTCTGGAACAGGTAGAAGACGGCCAGTTTGCCGGAACCGCGGGCCCGGTCGAGGTCGGCCACCGAGGTGGCTCGGACGAAGAACTCGGGGTGGGCCGCCAGGAACCGGTCGTGGGCCAGGAGACTGTCCGTCGCGAGGGCGAGCGCCTCGTCGCCCTCGGGCTTGGGATCGCACAGCGTGATGGTGATGCCGTCGAGCCCGCTCGCGAGCATGTCCCGGATCAGTGCCGGGGCGTAGTCCATCCGCAGTTCGCCCATGGCGTCGACGATCAGCCGGTTGGGTGGGGTCTGAAGCCCGGGCCCGAGGGGGAGCGCGGCAAGGCCGGTGACGAAGGTCCGTCGATCCATGGCAGTGGGGTGGGGTTGATCCAATCATAACCCGCCGAGGGCACCTCCGGCGGTGGCGGGATCGGGCGAAACCCGGGTTTTCCCCAGGCCGTCAGGACAGACCTGATCTCTTTGCCCGGTTGGTGTTACAATCCCCCGGCCCTCTTGCCTGGAGTTCGGATGACCCTGTCCGTCCGCGTCATGTTGCTGATCGGCACCACCCTGGCGCCGACCGTTTCGGCCCAGACGTGGCCGAGCGATCGACCCGCTGCCG
>JAEUJH010000862.1 GCA_016794825.1 Gemmatimonadota bacterium | reverse complement strand
GTCGTGACCGACGTCGAGGATGCCGTGCCCCGCCAGAGCCACCACCACGATCCAGAGTGACTTCCGGAATCCGACCGCGGCCGCGATGACGAACGGGGCGGCGGCCAGCACCTCGAGCAGGACCGTCTCGGTGGGTGCGCCCATCGCCCCGAACAGACAGTAGTACGAGGCGACGACCACGGTGATGGTCGGATAGTAGGCGCGATCCCGATCCAGGCCGACCACGGTGCCGAACACGCCCACCAACACCGGCAGGACGAGTCCGAGCAGCAGCGCCACGGTGGTTGGCGTCATCGCAGGATGTCCATCAGCAGCGCGGCGGCCGCGAGCCCGATGGCGACCCCAGCGGCCCGTCCGAGGGGGGCCGGGTTGCGACCCTCCGCGGTGGCCTGCAGGCTCGCGGCGCTGAGCACCCCGCCCAGGCACAGCATCACGGTGGCGGCGGTAGTCCAGGAGATCAGGCTATCGCTCAGGACGCCGCGCACCAGGTCGAAGGCCAGGATCAGCAGCCACGACCCGGCCAACCAGTTGCTCCAACGGGTGGCCGCACGCGGCGGTGTCTCGGAGGTCGTCGGGGTCACGCGGGATACCCTCGCACGTTTGGGGACGGGGCTGGCAGGGGCGGCTCCAAGAATACCACCCGATCCGATCCCGCGCGTCGCCTCATCCGCCTCCGGCCGCCGGTCACCCCCACCCGGGTTCCCCCCCGCCCGCTCCCGCACTAACCTACCGCCATGCCGATCCCGACCGATCTCGCCGCCGCCCTCGCCAGCGGCCAGCTCTCCCGACGTGCGTTACTGCGCCGAGCCCTCGAGGCCGGGTTGACCCTCCCCGCCGTCGCCACCCTGCTCGCCGCCTGCGGCCGCGACCGCCCCGCGGCCGACGGAACCACCGGCGAACTGGGCCCGATCGAGAAGGAACTCCGTCTCTATCTCTGGTCCGACTATCTGGCCGACGACACCATCCCGAACTTCGAGCGGGAATTCGGCGTCCGGGTGACGGTCGATACCTACGAAAGCAACGAGGAGATGGCCGCCAAGCTGCTGGCCGGCGCCACCGGCTACGACCTGGTGCTCCCCTCGAGCTATCTCTTTCCGGTGCTGTTCTCGGCCGATCTCCTGGCTCCGCTCCGGCGGGAACTGCTCACCAACTGGGGCAACGTGGCCCCGATGTTCCTCGATCCCGCCTGGGATCCCGGCAACCGGCACTCGGTGCCGTGGGGCTGGGGTACGACCGGGTTGGCGTATCGAAGGGACCTGGTGACGGCGCCGCCCGACAGCTGGGAGGTGTTCTTCGACGAACGCTACCGCGGCAAGATGACGATGCTCGACGATCTCCGCGACGTGATCGGCAGCTTCCTCAAGCTCCGCGGCCACTCGCTCAACAGCGTCGATCCGGCCGCCCTCGCCGAGGCCCGGGCCGATGCGATCCGCGCCAAGGCCAACCTCAAGGCCTACGTGTCGGCCCCGGTCAAGGCCCAGCTGGTGGCCGGCGACGTGTGGATCGCCCAGCTCTGGAGCGGCGACGCGATGCAGGCCATGGCGGAACAGCCGGCCATCGCCTTTGCCATCCCGAAAGAAGGGAGCATGATCTTCTCGGACGCGCTGGTCGTTCCCCGGTCGGCTCCCCACCCGCGTGCCGCGCACGAATTCATGAACTACATCCTCCGCCCCGAGGTCGGAGCCGCCATCGCCGACAAGACCGGCTATGGAACGCCCAACCAGGCCGCGCTGCCGCTGACCCAGTCCAAGATTCCGTATCCCACCGCCGAAGAACTCACCCGGCTCGAATACCAGAAGGACCTGGCCGAGAACTCCGCCCTCTGGGACCGGATCTGGACCGAGATCAAGGCCGGTTGACCGAGCAGCCTGGGCTGGGGCTCGCGGCCTCCGGGTCGGTGGATGTCGGGATCGCCGGTCGGTTTCCGATTTGATCAGTGAGGTGCCAGACACACCACTGACCCAAGCCAGGAGCAATGATGCGAGGAAGCGTAGCCGTGGTTGCCGCCGTGTTGGTCGCCGCCGTGCTGGGTGCCTGTGCGGACGGGGGGACGGGCCCCTCGACCAACGACCGCGCCGCCGCCGACGTGGCGCCGAACTTTGCCAAGAAGCGGCCGGGGGATCTCGTCAACTGCCCGCCCTACGAGTACAACGGGGAGACGGACTCGATCTGCGTCCTCATCTCCCAGACCCGCGACGCGGAAACGGGCCTACCCCTCTGTCAGTATTACTGCATGCGCCAACGGGATCGGACACTGCCCTGACCACGAGTCGGCGCCCGGTCGGAGTTCCGGCCGGGCGCCCGGGAATCCCGCCGCCCTCCCCCGCGGCCAGGCCCTGCCGCGCGGTACTCCGCCGGGCCAACCGGAGGCTCACCGCTGGCTCCGCCCCGCCCGGAGCCGCGCCGGCAGGAACTCGGCCGG
>JAEUJH010000796.1 GCA_016794825.1 Gemmatimonadota bacterium | reverse complement strand
CCGGCCGGCTGCGTCCACGTGTCGCAACGGGAACGTAGACGCCGGATGGGCCCCTCGGCAAGGAGCGCGGTTCAGCGCAGTTTGCCGACCAGTGCCTTGGCCAGGTTGATCGCGCCCGGTTTGACCGTCGCCAGATTGTCCTGGACGTTTGCCTGCACGGTCACCACGTGCTTGGCCGCCTTCACGTAGATCTCCGCGTAACCGTTCGGGTTGTGGTAGAAGTAGGCCTCGAGCCCGATGCCGCTCAGGGTCTCGAGTCCGCCGCGCTTCCGGGCGACCTCGATGATGCCGCTCGTGGTCGGGAGCACCTGAATCATGACCGACGGATAGTTGCAGGAGGAGCCCGTGGTCCCGATGGCCTCCTCCTCCGGCTCCATGTCGAGGATCTGCTTCCAGGGCAACAGAGTGCGGACCTCTTGTTTGGTCAGGAGGGAGCAGACGGCGACCTTGGCGGGTGCCTGGCTCTGGCCCGCGAGCGAGCGGGCCGTCGTGGTCCCGAGGATAAGGAGGAGAAGGCTCGCGGTTGCGGGTCGAAACATGGGCACCATCCGGAAAGGGTCGCGAGTCCAGCCGGCCGGCCTGACTCGTGGAGATACCGCCGGGCCCTTCGACGGTCAAGAGACCGGTCGTCGGGCCGCGGGTCGCCCGGCGACTGGACAGGAGGGCCCGGACGATCAATCTTCTGCCGGATCACTTCCTTCAGCCGAGCCGGCATGTTCCGTCCCGTCATCGCGATCGTCCCCGTGGCCCTGACCCTGGCGCTGTCCGCGGCAGCCTCGGCCCAGACCCCCATTGCCGTCCGCACCTATCCCGCGCAGCCTCTCATCGAGTGGGACGGCCACGGCCAGTACCTCAACTTCGACTTCGGCTTCGAGAATCCTGGCGACTCCGCCCGGGTGCTCGAGCGGATCGAACTGACCGTGCTCGACCCGGCCGGCCGGATGGTGTGGCAGCAATTCGTCTGGTCGAAAGGGGCGGCCAACCCGGCCCTCAAGGGAGTCGACCTGAATCTGCCCGCGCAGGGCAAGCTCGGTCTCTTCAATCCGTTCCACGATCTGCCGCCGTCGCTGCCGCTCGGCACGCTGCGCTATCGGTTCATCTTTGCGATGGAAGGACTCGAGCCCACCGTGGTGGTGACGCACGAGGTCAAGCCGATTCGTTATGCGTACCCCGTGGCGATGACTCCGCCGGTCGACGGGCCCGCGCTCGTGTACGACGGCCACGAGTTCTACTCCCATCACCGCCGGATTCCGCTCGGCTCTCCGGCCATGGGTGGGCTCCCCGCCAATCCGGTCCGTTACGCCAACGACTTCACGCCCGTCGGCCCGCGCGGCGAACTCTCCCGCGGTTCGCTGGCCGACCCGACCCAGTGGTACGGTTATGGGGCCGTCGTCCGGGCCCCCGCCGATGGCGAGGTCGTGGCGGCCGCCTCCGACGTGCCCGACAACCGGATCGAACGGGGCGAACTCAAGCTGCCCGACGGCTTCGGCAAGCTGGACGAGCTCCGGCAGGCGCTCGGCAATCACGTCGTGATCAAGCACGCGGGCGGGCTCTACAGCACCCTGGCGCATCTCCGGCCGGGCACCGTTGGGCTCGCGGTCGGCGCCCGGGTGCGCGCCGGCCAGGAAGTGGGCCAGATCGGCTTCAGCGGCGACACCGGTTTCCACGTCCACGTCCACCACATGGTGGCGGGGGAGTTCAAATTCATCACCGAGGGGTTGCCGGTTCGATTCGATGGGGTCCGGCGGATCGGGCTCCCGCGGTCGGGCAACCAGGCCCCGGCCGCCAACGGCGTCCGCCTCGATACGGGCGACCTGTTCGAGGCGGTGCGGCGGTAGCCGCTCGCTGTCGTCGACGCTGCGGCTAACGGCCCGGCATCACTACAATCGAGGCGGTTCCGACCGCGCCGCCTGTGTTGGCTGCAATAACGACGGCCGACGGCGTGGGCCGTAACGAGCCCAGCCGGGCTCACGGACGCGATCGCGTCGTTCGACGATGACCAGACGAACGTTCGGCCTTCCAGCACCGCCCCGTTGCTGGTATGTGCGCGCTTGTTTTGCCGCGATGGCCAGGCCCATAGTCCCCGCCCGAGGCGGAGGTGTCTATTTGTGTAGGGGACTACACAAATAGCCCCGTCGGCATCAGCGCGCTCCCCCCACCGTCAACGTCACCACCGTCGGCGCCGGCGCCGGCGCGAACACCCGGCCGTGATCATCGCCCACCGCGCGGACCGAAATCTGATTGGCGTGCGCCGTCCCCCAGACGAGGCGTAGCACCAGGTCGGGGCGGGCTGATCAAGAAGAAGGTGAAGGTCAGGATTCCCAGGTAGGTCCAACCCCCCTGGGGCTACTCGCCGGCGATGGCGCTGAAGCAGGCCGGGAGGTCGATTTCGAGTGGCGGCAGATCGACCCTGGGCTGCCAGGTGAGAATCCGGTCGACCATCCGCGCCGCTTCGGCCCGGCCGGTCCACACCTCGACCCTGCGGGCTTCCGCGTCGACGATCCAGTAGACCGGAACACCGGACCGCTGGTAAAGGCGCCGCTTGGTCAGGCGATCGGCGCGGGCGGTGGAGGGGGACAGCACCTCGATGACC
>JAEUJH010000784.1 GCA_016794825.1 Gemmatimonadota bacterium | reverse complement strand
CGGACCATCCCGTAGACCACCAGCGGCAGGGTCGACGACCCGCTCCCCGACACGAACGAAGTGATGACGTAGTCGTCGAACGACAACGTGAACGCCAGCAGCGCCCCCGAAACGATCCCCGGCATCAGCTGCGGCACCGTGACCTTCCAGAACGCCGCCCACTCGTCGGCGCCGAGCATCATGGCGGCCTCCTCGAGCTGGCGCCCCATGCCGCGAAGCCGGGCCCCCACCACCACGGTCACGAACGCGACGCAGAACGCCACGTGCGCCACCGTGATGGTGCCGAGCCCGAGCGGAACGCCCAGCGCGGCAAAGAGGCTAAGGAGCGAGATCCCGACGATGATCTCCGGCGTGACGAGCGGAACATAGAGCAGGCTCTCGACCGCTCGGCGGCCCCGGAACCGATGCCGGGCCAGCGCCAGGGCCAGGAGGGTGCCGAAGGTCGTCGCGACGACCGTGGCAACCGCGCCGACGACGAGACTCCGACCCAGGCCGGCGAGGATGTCGTCGCGCTCGAGCATCCGACGGTACCACTCGAGGGTAAAGCCGGTCCAACTGGCGGAAAAGCGCGAGTCGTTGAACGAGAAGACGACCAGAGCCGCGAGCGGCGCATGGAGAAAGAGGTAGACGAGGGCCGCCACCCCGACCACCCAGCGCGGAACCGGCCGCTTCATCCCAGCAGCTCCCGGGCGTCGCGACGGCGGAGGTAGAACACCACCGCCACCAGCACCACGGCCATGACCACGAACGCCGCGGCCGAGCCGAACGGCCAGTTCCGCGACACCGTGAACTGATTCTGGATCAGGTTGCCGATCATGACCTGCTTGGCCCCGCCGAGCAGATCCGACGTGACGAACGAGCCGAGCGCGGGAATGAAGGTGAGGAGCGAGCCCGCGATGACCCCGGGGAGCGACAGGGGCCAGATGATCCGGACGAACCGCGCCACCGGCCGCGCGCCGAGGACCTCCGCCGCCTCGAGGAGCGAGTCGTCGAGCTTTTCGAGCGAGGCATAGATCGGGAGGATCATCAGCGGCAGGAACCCGTACACCAGGCCGAGGAGGACCGCGCCCCGGGTATAGAGCAGCGTCAGCGGCTCGTCGATCAACCCGAATCGGAGCAGGACGCCGTTGACGAAACCGGTGTCCCGGAGCAGGAAGATCATGGCGAACATCCGGACCAGGAAGCTGGTCCAGAACGGCAGCACCACCAGGAAGAGGAGCACCGAGCGCCACCGGGTGGCTCGCGCGATGACGAACGCGACCGGATAGCCGATGACCAGACAGAACACGGTGGTGACGAAGGACCAGACGACAGTCCGCTGGAGAACGGACAGATAGAGCGGATCGAAGAACCGCCGATAGTGCTCCAGGGTCAGCGCCGGCTCGACGCCCCCGTACGTTCCCCGCCGCATCAGGCTGTAGCCGAACATCAGAAGGATCGGCACCAGAAAAAAGAGCACCAGCCAGCCGGTGGCCGGCGCCATCAGCGCCACGCCCGTGGTTTCAGGACGGCGGCCAAACCAGCGGAGCAGGCGGCGACGGAGGCTCACTCGGACGGCTCCAGCACCTGGCAATCCTCGGGAAGCCACGCGACCGCGGCTCGCGCTCCGCGGGCCCAGGGAATCGGCTTGATCAGCTGCCCCTCGTTCCGGACCGCCACCTTGGCGGTGCCACCGGCATCGAGGGCCACCAGGACATGGAGGGTCTCGCCGAGGTAGATGATCTCCTGCACCGTGCCCGGCACCGCGTTCTCTCCCGCTGGCACCTGATCGAGGGGATAGACGTCCATCCACTCGGGGCGGACCGCGATGCCCACTTCGGTCCCGGCCGACACCCTGACCCCCGGCTCGGCGGTGACCTCGAAGGCGCCGTGGGCGCCGACGATCCGCCAGCGCCGGTCGCCCCGCGATTCGGCGCGGCCCGAGAAGAAATTGGACTCGCCGATGAAGGACGCCACGAACGCGGTCCGGGGATTCTCGTAGACGTCCGCCGGCGAGCCCAGCTGCGCGATCCGGCCCCGATCCATGACCGCGATCCGGTCGGACATGGTGAGGGCCTCTTCCTGATCGTGGGTGACGTAGACGAAAGTGATGCCGAGCGCCCGGTTGAGACTCTTGAGTTCGAGCTGCATTTCCTTCCGGAGCTTGAGATCGAGCGCGCCGAGGGGTTCGTCGAGGAGCAGCAGCCGAGGTTCGAGGACCAGCGCCCGAGCCAGGGCCACGCGCTGCCGTTGCCCACCGGACAACTGGCTCGGCGCTCGGCGGGCAAACTCCCGAGGATCGAGTCGGACGAGTTCCAGGGCCCGGGCCACCCGGCCGGGAACCTCGGTCCGCGGCACCCGCCGCTGCTCCAGCCCGAACGCGACGTTCCGCTCCACCGTCAGATGAGGGAACAGGGCGTAGTTCTGGAACACCATCCCGACGCCCCGCTCCCACGGGCGCTCCTCGTTGACGCGCCGCCCGTTGATCCGGATCTCGCCACCGGGATCCGCCGTCTCAAAGCCGGCCAGGAGCCGGAGGGTGGTGGTCTTGCCACACCCCGAGGGGCCCAGCAGGGAGAAGAACTCCCCGGTCTGAATGGAGAAATTGACGGCGTCGACGGCTCGGTTGCCGTCGAAGCTCTTGCTGACCGAAGTGAACTCGACCGCCGGGTCGAGTCGGGGCGGCGTCACGCTCCCGTGGCGGCGGCAAACGCCGCCTCGAGCACGTCGAGGCCCTCGTCGAGCACCGCGTCCTCGACGGTGAGGGGCACCAGGACCCGGATCACGTTGCCGTACGTACCGGTCGTGAGCAACAACAGCCCGCGTTGGAGAGCCTCGGCCTGAATCCGGGCGGTCAGGTCCTTGGCGGGCTCCTTGGTCTTCCGATCCTTGACCAATTCGAGCGCCAGCATGGCGCCCAGACCTCGGACGTCGCCGATGACGGCAAAGCGCTGGGCCAGGCGGTCGAAACGGGCTCGGATCCGGTCGCCGACCGTGCGACCGCGATCGGCCAGCCGGTCCTTTTCCATGACCTCGATGATGGCGAGCGCGGCGGCGCACGCCAGCGGATTGCCTCCGTACGTTCCACCCAGCCCGCCGACATGCACCGCATCCATCAACTCGGCCCGTCCGGTGACGGCGGCCAGCGGGAGTCCCCCGGCCAGCGACTTGGCGGTGACGATCAGATCGGGCACCAGATCGTAGTGATCGCACGCGAACATCCTGCCGGTCCGGCCGAAGCCGGTCTGGATCTCGTCGATGACGAGCAGGATGCCGTTGGCCTTGGCGAACGCGGCCAGCGCCCGGACCGACCCGGGGTCGGCCACGATGAAGCCGCCCTCGCCGATTTCCAACTCCATGACGATGGCGGCCACCTGGGCGGGATCGACCAGCCCCGCAAAGATCCGCTCCCAGTAGCCCGGGGCGGCCTGGCAGCAGCCGGACTGCGCCCCAGCCGACGGGCAGCGATAGCAGTAGGGATACGGCGCCCGGTAGATCTCCGGGGCGAACGGCCCGAAGCCCTTCTTGTAGGGCATCGGCTTGGCCGTCATGGCCATGCCGAGATTGGTGCGGCCATGGAAGGCATGCTCGAACACGACGATGGCCGGACGTCCGGTGGCGTAGCGGACGATCTTGACGGCGTTCTCGATCCCTTCGGCGCCGGTATTGACGAGCAGGGTCCGCTTCTCGTGGCTTCCGGGGGTGAGCTGGTTGAGCCGCTCGGCGACCGCCACGTACGACTCGTAGCTCGACACCGCAAAGCAGGCGTGGGTCAGGTGATCCAGCTGCTGCCGGACCGCGTCGACCAGGGCCGGATTACGATGGCCCGCGTTGAGGACTCCGATGCCTCCGGCAAAATCGATCAACCGGTTCCCGTCGACGTCCGTGATGACCGCGTTGTCGGCGTGGGTGACGGCGATGCCGCTCGAGTTGGCCACCCCCTTGGGCACCGCCGCGGCCCGGCGGGTCTGGATGGC
>JAEUJH010000783.1 GCA_016794825.1 Gemmatimonadota bacterium | reverse complement strand
CGGCCACGACAAGCACAGCGACAACCACGCGCTCTGGATCGACCCGGCCGATGGCCGCCACCTGCTCGTCGGCACCGACGCGGGTCTCTACGAGAGCTTCGACGAAGGCGCGTCCTGGCGCCATTTCCGCAACCTGCCGGTGTCGCAGTTCTACAAGGTGGCGCTGAGCAACGCCGAGCCGTTCTACCACCTTCTCGGCGGTGCCCAGGACCTCGGCACCCTGCACGGCCCGTCGCGAACCCTGAACCGCGACGGGATCCGCAACCAGGACTGGTACGTGCCGTTCGGCGCCGATGGCTACGGCGTGGCCATCGATCCGCGGGACGACAACCTGCTCTACCTGATGAGCCAGGAGGGCAACCTCCACCGCCGCGACCGCCGCAACGAGGAACCCCTCAACGTCCGGCCCCAGCCGGGCCCCGGCGATCCGCCCGAGCGATGGAACTGGGACTCGCCCCTGCTCCTGAGCCCGCACAATCCCGATCGGATCTACTTCGGATCGCAGCGTCTCTGGCGGAGCGACGACCGCGGCCACAGCTGGACCGCCGTCAGCGGCGACCTGACCCTCGGCGCCAATCGCTACGAGCGGCCGTTCATGGGCCGGACCTGGAGCGTCGACGCTCTCCACGACAACGCGGCGATGTCGAAGTACGCCACCCTGACCGCCATCTCCGAGTCGCCGCTCCAGGCCGGCACCTTGATCGTCGGCACCGACGACGGTCTGGTCCAGGTCACGACCGACGGCGGTCGGAGCTGGGCCCGAGCCGGCGCCTTGCCCGGCCTCCCGCCCCTGTCGTTCGTCAACGACGTCGAGGCGTCGCTGACTGACCCGCGGACCTTCTACGTCGTCGCCGACGCTCACAAGATCGGCGACTTCTCGCCCTACGTGTACGAGAGCGTCGACGGCGGCCGCACCTGGCGGTCGATCGCCGGCAACCTGCCCAAGGGCACCATCGTCTGGAGCATTCAGCAGGACCACGTCAAACCGGATCTGCTGTTCGCCGGCACCGAGTTCGGGATCTGGTACACGCCGAACCGAGGCGGGAACTGGTTCAAGCTGAGCGGCGGCGTTCCGACGATTTCGTTCCGCGACCTCAAGATCCACCGGCGCGATGGCGACCTGGTCGGCGCTTCCTTCGGCCGGGGTTTCTACGTGCTCGACGACTACTCGCCGCTCCGCGATCTGGTGGGCGCCGTGGCGGGCGACGACGGGCGGCTGTTCCCCGTTCGCGCCGCCTGGTGGTACGTCCCCTCGCAGCTCGGTCAGGCCCCCGGCCGACCCGAGGCCGGGAGCGACGATTTCACGGCCCCCAACCCGCCCCCCGGCGCGATCCTGACCTACTACCTGCGGGAAGCCCCGACGACCGCCCGCGAACGGCGCGAGGCCACCGAGAAGTCGCTCCGCGACGCCGGCCGCGACGTACCGTTCCCCGGGTTCGAACGGCTCCGCGCCGAAGCGATCGAGCAGGGACCGCGAGTCCTGGTGCGGATCGCCGATGCCACCGGCCGGCCGGTACGCTGGATCTCGGGCCCGACGACGGCCGGACTGCATCGGGTCAACTGGGACCTTCGCGGTCCCGCCCCGGATCCGATCGACCTGAACCCATCCGGTTTCCGGCCGCCCTGGGCGTCGAC
>JAEUJH010000771.1 GCA_016794825.1 Gemmatimonadota bacterium | reverse complement strand
CCTGGGCGGCTTCCTCGGGCCGTTGTTCTGCGGCTACTTCGGGCAGTCGGAGTCGTTCCGGAATTTCCTCGGGTCGGTGGGGCTGACGGTCGAGTCGGGGTGGCATTTCGGGTTCGGCGCGGCCGCGGTCGGGATGTTCTTCGGCCTGATCCAGTACGTGCTCGGCAAGGGTCGGCTGCCGGCCACGGCGGAGCACCCGCTCGGGATTTCGAGCCCGGAGGACGCGGCGCGGGCCCGGCGGCAGCTCGGCGTGGCCGTCGGGGTAGTGGCGGTGGCGTTCGCTGCCGCCATCGGCCTCGACCGGGCCGGCACGATCTCGATCACGCCGACCGGTTTTGCCGGCGCGGTCGACGCGTTCCTGGTGGTGCTGGTGGTCGGGTTCTTCGGCTGGCTGTTCCTGGCGGGGAAGTGGACGCCGGAAGAGCGGAAGCGGCTCGTGGTCGTGCTGGTGCTGTTCCTGGGTGCCTCGGTATTCTGGGCCGGTTTCGAGCAGGCCGCCTCGACGCTGAACCTGTTTGCCGCGCGGAACACCGCCAACACGTTTTTCGGGTGGTCGTATCCGCCAAGCTGGCTCCAGTCGGTCAATTCGTTCTTCATCATCGTCTTTGCCCCGATCGTGGGGCTGGTGTGGATGAAGCTCGGGAGCCGGAACCCGTCCAGTCCCGCCAAATTTTCCCTCGGTCTCTTCCTGTTGGCCGCGGCCTATGTGCTGATGATCGGCGCATCGCTGGCCGCCGGCGGCGGGGTCAAGGTGAGTCCGATGTGGCTGATCGGCTGTTACTTCCTCCAGACGATCGGCGAACTCTGCCTGAGTCCCGTGGGTCTTTCGGCCATGTCGACCCTCGCGCCCGCGCGAGTCCAGGGGTTGATGATGGGGGTCTGGTTCCTGGCGTCGTCGGTCGGCAACAAGGTTGCGGGCCGGGTCGGCGGGATGTATGAGTCCTATTCGCTCCCGACGATCTTCGGCGCCAATGCCGGGTTCGTCGCGGTGTTTGCCGTGTTGATGGTCCTGCTCATCGTTCCCATCAAGCGACTGGTGGCCAAGCCGACGGCTTGACGGGCAACGCGGACGTCGGGAGGTCCCGACGTCCGAACCTGGAGGTAACCCTGCCATGTCCGCGTCGAACCTGATGCGCGGTTCGCTGCTCTTCCCGTTGCTCCTGACGGCGGGTTCGGCCTGCCGTTCCGTTCCCGACGCCGAAGTCGGCTTCGTCACCAAGTGGACCGAGGCACACTACGCGCTGGCGCGAGCCGAGCGGCTGTCGCCACCGGTGGCGTCGCGGGCCACGGCGTACGCCGCCGTCGCGCTTTACGAGGGGTGGGCGACCGGCAGCGATTCGCTCCTGTCGCTGGCGGGCAAGCTCAACGGGCTCGATTCGCTGCCGCGGCCCGAGTCGGGTCGGATCGATCGAGCCCTGGTAGCGGTCGAGGCGCAGACCGTGGTGCTGCGGCACGTCTTCAAGGGCGGATTCGCGTCGACCGACGTGGCCATCACCGCGCTCCGCGACTCGTTGCTCGGCGTGCGGCGGGCGGCGGGGGTCGAGCAGGCCGTCGCGGATCGTTCGCTGGCGTACGGTGGGCGGCTTGGCGCGGCCATCGTGGCGTGGGCCGATCAGGATGGGTTTTCGGCGCGGCCGCTGACCTTTGCGCTGGGCTCCGAGCCGAAGTCGTGGGTCCCGACCGCCATTTCCAGTCAGTTCCGGCCGCAGAACCTGTCGGCGCAGACCGATGTGGTGTTGCTCGACAACCCGACCGGGAAGCAGGCCGGGGCGCTGACCGGCGAGCGGTCGCTCACGGTCAATCGTCCCAAGACGCCGGCGGCCGCCAACACCCCGGGGATCAACCCGACCCAGGCGCTCGAGCCCGGCTGGAACACGCTCCGCCCGTTTGTCCTGACCGGCGCCAAGCAGTGCGCGCCGCCCGCGCCGCTGGCGTTCTCGACCGAGAAGGGCTCGCCCTTCTACCTGGAGGCCGACTCGATTTACCGGTTGACGAACAACCTGACCGAAGAGCAGAAGAAGATCGCCTACTTCTGGGCCGACAACCCGGGCGAATCGGGAACCCCGGCGGGGCACTGGATGAGTGTCATCGCCAACGTGTCGAAGCAGTGGGCGCTTTCGCCGGAGCGGGCGGTGGAGGCGTATGCGCTCACCGCCATTGCGGTGGCCGACGCGTTCATCGGGTGCTGGGACGCCAAGTACTCGACCGACCTGCTCCGGCCGGTGACCTACATCAATCGGTACATCGACAAGGACTGGCAGCCGCTCCTCAACACGCCGCCGTTCCCGACCTACACCTCGGGCCACTCCACCCAGTCGGCGGCCGCGGCCGAGGTCCTGACCGGGTTGTTCGGCGACCGCCCGTACGACGACCCGACTCACGTGACCCTGGGCCACCCGGTCAAACGGCTCGCCTCGTTCCGGGCGGCGGCCGAGGAGGCGGGCATGTCGCGCTGGTACGGGGGGATCCATTTCCCGATGGATCATGAGGGTGGGCGGGCGCAGGGGAACTGCATCGGGAAGCAGGTGCTCGAGCGGGCCAAGACGCGCCGATGAGGTCGCGTCGGTCGGCGGTGCCGGGTGGGCGGGCGTGGGCAGGCTTGGCCGTGGTCGCCCAGCTGGCGTGCCGAGCGCCCGCGCCGGTGGCGTGGCAGGCGGCGGACGGGTATCAGTGGCAGCCGCTGGCCAGCCCCGGGTCCGAGACGCCCGGCTTTACCTCGCTCTCGTCGAGCCGCACCGGCGTGGCGTTCCGGAACGACGTGTCCGATTCGCTGGCCTTTGCCAATCGGCATCTGGTCCAGGGTTCGGGCGTGGCCATCGGCGACGTCAACGGCGACGATCTTCCCGATCTCTACCTGGCGCGGATCGCCGGGCCTAACGCTCTCTACCTGAACCGCGGCGGGATGCGGTTCGAGGCGATGGCCGACGCCGGGGTGACGCTGGCGGACCACCCGTCGACCGGCGCGGTGCTGACCGACGTCGACGGCGATGGCGATCGCGACCTGATCGTGACGGCCATGGGCGGCCGGAACCGGCTCCTTCGGAACGACGGCACGGGCCGGTTTGCCGACGTCACCGACTCGAGCGGCTTCGTGCCCGAGGCGCGGGGCAGCACGACCCCCACTCTGGCCGACGTCGATGGCGACGGCGATCTCGATCTCTACGTGGCCAACTACAAGGCCAAGACGATGCTCGACTCGCTCTCGCCGCAGGAGCGGGCCTTCGATCAGCTGGTGCGGCGGAGCGGCACCGGGTTCGAGGTGGTGGCGCCGCTTCGGGACAACTACCGGGTGGTGCTCCGCGACGACATCCGAGGCGTGAGCGTCGTCCAGCGGGCCGATCCGGACTGGTTCTATCGGAACGAGGGCGGGCGGTTCGTGGCGGAACCGCTGGCCGGCAATCCGCGGTTCGTCGACGAGCGCGGCACCCCGCTCGAGCGGGAGCCGGACGACTTCGGCCTGGCGGCCCGGTTCTTCGACGTCAACGGCGACGGGGCCCCGGATTTGTACGTGGCCAACGACTTCGAGGATCCCGACCAGTTCTGGCTCAACGATGGCCGGGGCGGGTTCCGACTGGTCGACGCCCGGGCGGTCCGTCAGACCAGCAATTCGGGGATGGCGGTCGACGCCGCGGATTTCGATCGCGACGGTGACGTCGACGTCTTCGAGGTCGACATGCTGGCCAACGACAGCCATCGACGGAAGACCCAGATTCCGACGCACACGCCGCTCCCCAAGGTGGTGGGCGACTACGACCGGCGGGCCCAGTGGCAGCGGAACGTGCTCCTCGCCAACCGCGGCGACGGGACCTTTGCCGAGATCGGGCGGCAGGCGGGGGTCGAGGCGTCGGGCTGGTCGTGGTCGGCGATGTTCGTCGACGCCGATCTCGACGGGTTCGAGGATCTGCTGATCGGCACCGGCCACCGCTGGGACCTGATGGACGCCGACGTCCAGGAGCGGCTCAAGAGCACCGTCACCGGGGTCGACTGGCGGGAGGAGCGGAAGCTCTACCCCCGGTTGGCGCTCAAGAACGTGGCGTTCCGGAACCGGGGCGACGGGACCTTCGAGGACGCCACCGATCGGTGGCGGTTCGGGGTCGAGGAGGACATCTCGCACGGGATGGCGGCCGGCGATCTCGACGGCGACGGCGATCTGGACGTGGTCGTCAATCGGCTCGACGCGCCGGCGCTGGTGCTGCGGAACGACGCCGTCGCGCCGAGGGTGCTGGTCGAGCTGGCCGGGCGGGCGCCTAACGGGGACGGCGTGGGCGCCACGATCTCGGTGATCACCAAGGGCCTGCCGACCCAGACCCGCGAGGTGGCGGCCGGCGGTCTCTATCTGTCGGGTTCGGACCGCGCCGCGGCCTTTGCCGCCCCGGGCGATTCGGTGACGATCGCGGTGCGGTGGCGGAGCGGGGTGGTGTCACGGCTGGTGGGCGTGCCCGCCGGCCGCCGCTATCGGATTGCGGAGCCCGAGGGCCCGGCGCCGGTGGTGGTGCCGCCCGA
>JAEUJH010000733.1 GCA_016794825.1 Gemmatimonadota bacterium | reverse complement strand
GGCCGGACCTCGCGCGGCTCCTCGGCGTCGGACTCGGAGTGGATCTGGCCGCCGGGGAAGGCCCCGTTGGTGACCGTCATCAGGACGCTCTTGATCCCGCCGAGGTAGAACCCCTGCTTGAACGCGAGCCGCATGTTGCGGCGCTTCTTCATGTCGGCCACGACGTAGCTCCCCCGGAGCATCTCGTCGTAGGCGGCCAGCTTGGCCGCGCCGGTGTCCTGGGCCTTGAGGGCCTGGAACGCGGCGCGGGCCGCGTACATGCCCGACTGGACCGCGTAGTGGACCCCTTTCAGGCTGGCCACCTCGACCGTGCCGAGGCAGTCGCCGGCCATCAGCAGTCCGTCGCCCGAGAACCGGTCGGGCAAGGCGTAGAAGCCGCCTTCGGGAATGGTCTTGGCGCCCCACTCGACCAGTTCGCCGCCCTCGAAGTAGGGACGGAACAGCGGATGGAGCTTGGTCTTCTGGAGCAGCTCGTGGACGTCGAGCCCCGCGTCGCGCGCGTCGAGACCCACCACCAGGCCGATGGCCACCTGGCTCGGGCCCATCGGATACATGAAGGTCCCGCCGAACGCGTCCTTGGGGAGCGGCCAGCCGAGGGTGTGGATGATCCGGTCGAGCGGCTTCTTGACGTCCCAGACTTCCTTGACGCCTAACGCGAAGATCTGGGGATTGGGCGACCCGACGCCGCGCCACTGGCGCCAGGCCTGGGCCAGCGGACCCCGGGTCCCCTCGGTCAGCACCGTCACCTTGGCGGTCAGGTCGGTCGGCTCGGCGTAGCCGTCGGCGGGGTTGCCCTCGCGGTCGAGGCCCGCAGGCGTGGTCCGGACCCCGACCACCCGGGCGCCGTCGACCAGCAGCGAGTCGACCGGGAACCCGGCAAACAGGTTGACGCCGAGTTCCTCGGCCTTGCCCCCCATCCAGCGGACGATCTCGGACAGCGACGCCACGTAGTTGCCGTGATTCTGCATCGTGGGGGGCGTCGGGATCCGGACCGAACCCCCTTCGGTCAGGAGGTAGACCGCTTCGCCGGTGACCGGCTGACGGAAGGGCAGCTGGTCGACCGGGACGTCGGGGAACAGTTCCCGGAAGGGCAGCGGATTGACCACCGCGCCCGACAGGTTGTGCTCGCCGAGGCCGCCGGCTTTTTCGAGGACGCCGATGTTGAGGTCGCCGAGCGAACCGTCGGCCTTGGCCAGGCGGGCGAGCTCGATCGCGCCGGCCAGTCCGGCCGGACCGGCGCCGACGAACAGGACGTCCATTTCGATCGCCTCGGCGCCGGGAGCTTCCGCCTTGATCAGGCGGTCGAGCGGCAGTCCGGGCTGGTGTTTGACGGGAAGAATCCGGGTCACGACGACTGGTCCTCGATGACGGGGAACGCGACCGACACGGTCGCGGACAATATAGTTAAACCACCTCGAGCGCGATGTCGGCGGCGGTGACGCTGTGGGTCAGGGCCCCGATCGACACGAAATCGGCACCGGCCAGGGCGTACTCGCGGACATTGGCGAGGTTGATGCCACCGGTGGCCTCGATGGCCACCATCGGGGCCAGGGCGCGAGCCACCCGACTCCAGCGGGTGACGGTGTCGGGCGTCTGGTTGTCGATCAGGAGCCGGTCGGCGCCGGCGCGGCACGCCTCGACCACCTGCGGCTCGGTTTCGACCTCCACCTGGCAGGCGACGGCGCCGCGGCTCCGCGCCTGGATCAACGCCTCGGCCAAACTCCGGTTTTCGCGCGCCAGCGCTTTCCAGTGGTTGTCCTTGATCATGACCGTGTGGGCCAGATCGATCCGATGGATGGCGCCCCCGCCGGCCACGACCGCGGCCACGTCGAGCAGTCGAAGTCCTGGGGCCGTCTTGCGGGTGTGGAGGATCCGACAGGCCGTGCCGGCGACGGCGTCGACGTACCGCCGGGTGGCGGTGGCGATACCGGAGGCGCGCTGGAGGAAATTGAGCGCCGGCCGCTCGGCCCGGAGGATGGCGGCCAGGTCGCCACGGACCCGGCCGAACTCTCCCGCCACGACGGATTGGCCTTCGGTCACGGCCCAGGTCACCGAACAGCCGGCGGCCCGGATCGTGGTCTCGGCGTAGAGAAGCCCGGCCACCACCGTGGGGGTCCGGGCCTCGAGAACGGCTTCGCCGGGTATCGGCCGGCGGACCGTCACCGACGTGGTGAGGTCCACCGGCCCGTCCTCCGCCAGCGCCACCGCGGCGAGCCGGGTGGCGTCGACCACCAGCTCGGGGAGCGATTCCGGCATGCCGGGTTACTCGGCGCGGAGCTTCTTGACCTCGTCGGTGAGCCGGGGCACGACCTCGAACAGGTCGCCCACGATGCCGTAGTCGGCCACCTTGAAGATCGGGGCGTCCTTGTCCTTGTTGATGGCGACGATGACCTTGGACGTCCGCATGCCGGCCAGGTGCTGAATGGCGCCGGAAATCCCGACGGCCACGTACAGCGTCGGCGCGACGGTCTTGCCGGTCTGCCCGACCTGCGCCCCGTGCTCGCGCCACCCGGCGTCGACGACCGCGCGGCTGGCCCCGACCGCGGCCGATCCGAAGGCCGCCGCGAGGTCCTCGAGCAGCTTGAAGTTGCCCGGCTCCTTGAGGCCCCGGCCGCCGGACACCACGATCGGCGCCTCGGTGACGTCGAGGGCCGCCTGTTCCGGCGCCTTGACGCCCTTGACCGTCACCCGCGGGGTAAACGCCGGGACCGCCACCGTGCCGGCGGTGCCCGCCTTGCCCGCGCCGGAGGTCACCGGGAAGGTGTTGGGCCGGATCGAGACCACCGCCGGCGAACCGCCTAACGTGATCTTCTGGATGGCCTTGCCGGCGTAAACCGGCCGGGTGGCCGTGACCTTCCCGCCCTCGACCCCGAGTCCGGTGACATCGGTGGCGCAACCGGTGCCGAGTCGGGCGGCCACCCGGGGCGCCAGGTCGCGACCCATGGCGCTGGCGGCGAAGACGATGGCCGTGTAGCTGCCGCCGATCGAAGCGATCGTGGTCGCATAACCATCGGGATTGTAGAGACCGAAGGTCTCATGATGGGCCGCGAGGACCTGGTCGGCGCCGGCAGCGCCGAGATTGGCGGCTCCATCCACGGAACCGTTGGAAAGGACGACGGCGTCGACCGTGGCGCCGAGCTGATCGGCCAGGGCCCGGGCGGCCGAGATGACTTCGAGCGAGACCTTGCGGAGCGCGCCACCGCGCTGCTCCGTCACGGCGAGAATGGTGGCCATGGTCAGATCACCTTCGCTTCGGTTCGGAGCAACTGGACCAGCGCGGGCACCGCGTCGGGGCCTTCGCCCACGATCTTGCCGGCCTGCCGTTCGGGCGGGAGCGCCAGACTGGTGACGGTGATCGACCCGGCGCCGAGGGACACTGGCTTGGTCTCGAGCGGCTTCTTCTTGGCCGCCATGATGCCCTTGAGCGACGGAAGCCGCGGGGTGTTGATCCCCTTGTCGGCCGTCACCACCGCCGGAAGCTGACACGCCAACTGTTCGACGCCGCCTTCGATTTCCCGCTCGGCCGTCAGCGCCCCACCCTCCACCGTCAGGGCCGATACCGCCGACACGCACGGCAGCTCGAGCAGCTCGGCCACCATGACGCCGACCTGATGATTGTAGTCGTCGACCGCCATCTTGCCGAACAGGATCAGATCGTACCCCTGCCCCTTGAGTTCGCCGGCAATGGCCTTGGCCACCTCGAAGCCGTCGGCCGAGCCGGGGCTCTGGAGCAGCACGCCCCGATCGATCCCCATGGCGAGCGCGGTCCGGATCGTCTCCTGGGCCGCGTCGGTGCCGAGGGCCACGACCACGGTTTCGCCGGCGCCGGCCTTTTCCTTGAGGGCAATGGCCGCCTCGAGGGCGTATTCGTCATAGGGGTTCGGGACGAACTTGACCCCGTTCTCATCGATGGATTTGCCGTCCCCGCCCACCACGATCTTGGCCGTGGTGTCGGGCACGCGCTTGAGACACACCGCGATTTTCATGGTCTTTGCGATCTCGAAATAGGGTCGTCGGTTCCTCAGTACGCCGCGATCCCGGTGATCTCCTGCCCCAGGATCAGCGAGTGCATGTCGTGCGTTCCTTCATAGGTGTACACCGACTCGAGGTTGGCCATGTGGCGCATCGAGTGGTACTCCGCCAGGATCCCGTTGGCTCCGAGGAGCCGGCGCGCCTCCCGGGCGCATTCGGTGGCCATGTTGACGTTGTTCCGCTTGGCCATCGAAACGTGCTGGGGGGTCATCGTCCCGGCGTCCTTCATCCGTCCCAGCTGGAGCGACAGCAGCTGCGCCTTGGTGATTTCGGTCAGCATGTCGGCCAGCCGGACCTGCTGGATCTGGGTGGCCCCGATCGGCTTGCCGAACATGACCCGGTTCTTGGCGTAGCGAACGGCTTCGTCGTAGCAGGCCATGGCGGCACCGATGGCGCCCCACGAGATCCCGTAGCGGGCCTGGGTCAGGCACATCAGCGGGCTCTTGAGTCCGCCGGACTTGGGCAGGATGGCGTCCTTCGGCAGGTGGACGTCCTCGAGGTGCAGCTCGGCCGTGTCGGAGGCGCGAAGCGAGAGCTTGCCCTTCTGGTCCTTGCCGGTAAAGCCCTTGGTGTCGGTGGGAACGATGAACCCGCGGATCGACTTGGCGTCATCGACGGCGCCGGTCTTGGCCCACACCACCGCCACCGTGGCCTGCGAGCCGTTGGTGATCCACATCTTGGTCCCGTTGAGGACCCACCCGTCCTTGGTTTCCTTGGCGGTGGTGATCATCCCGCCGGGATTCGAACCGAAGTCGGGCTCGGTCAGACCGAAGCAACCGATGTCGGTGCCCTTGGCCAGGCTCGGCAGCCACTTCTTCTTCTGTTCGTCCGAGCCGAAGGCATAGATCGGGTACATCACCAGGGCGCCCTGAACCGAGGCAAAGGAGCGGATCCCGCTGTCGCCCCGCTCGAGTTCCTGCATGATGAGCCCGTAGGCCACGTTGTTGAGCCCGGCGCAGCCGTACTCCTCGGGCAGATTGGCGCCCAGGACCCCCAGCTCCGCCATGCCCGGAATGAGCTGCTTGGGGAACTTGCCCTGGATGTAGCAGTCGCCAATGACCGGCATCAGGTGTTCATCCACCCAGGCACGGACGGTATCGCGAATGGCGCGTTCTTCTTCGGAGAGGACGGAGTCGAGGTGGTAGAAATCGACCCCGGTGAACTGGGATGTGGCGGTTCCGACTGGCATCGGCCAACCTCTTGCTGGAGCTTGATTTAAGGGCTGAGAAGATAGCCGGAAAGGGGCCGAACTGGTAGGTCGTGGGTCCGTCGACCCACTACCCACTGGTAGTCGGCCCGGGCGGGCGGGCCGGACCGGCCGCAGCGCCCTTCGGGCCGGCTGTCCCGCCGCTATTTTCCGGACCACCTCCCCCATCCCAGAACGGAACGACCGTCGATGCCGACCGCCCCGCCCGAACGCCTCGTCAACCGTTGGGTCCTCCACACCTGGGCCGGCTGGGTGCTGGGCATTCCCCTGATCGCGCTCCTGGCCCTGGCGGGCGAGGCGGTCGGCATCGGGGGATCCCAGGTCCTCGTCGGGGCCGGCATGGGACTCGGGATCGGCATCATGCAGGCCCGGATCATCCGGCAGGTCCTCCCCGGGTCGGCGGGGTGGATCTGGTCCTGCGTCGTCGGGCTCTCGATTCCATTCCTGGTCACCGATCTCGCCAACCTCGCCAAGGTGGCGCTTCCGTACTCCCTGCCCGTGTCGGTGGCGGCCGCGGGGCTGATCGCCGGCATCTGGCAGTCGTTCCTGTTCCGGGCGCGCGCCCGCCGCACCGGCTCGTGGATCGTGGCGAGCCTGGTCGGGTGGGGCCTGGCCGCCGGCAGTGCCGCCGCGGCCGACGCCCTGCCCCGGACCCAGGCGCTCCGCGGAATCCCGGGCCTCCTGGCGTACCTTTTCCTGCTGACGGCGGGTGGCCTTCTCCTCGGCATTGCCACGCGCTTCGGGCTGGCGCGGGTACTTGCGGGTGAGCTTGCCGGCCCGAGCTGAGCCGCGGGCCCGGCCGCGGGTTGGGCTGGCCCTGTTCGCGCTGATCACCATCGCACTTGGGCTGGCCACCCGCGCCGTACCAGAGTGGTTCCCGCCCGTGGTCGCGACCTACGGCGGCGACGCCCTCTGGGCCACCCTGGTGTACTGGCTGATCGGGTTCGTCCGCCCTCGGGTCACCGTGCCAGCAGCGGGAGCGGTCGCCCTGGCGATCGCCTTCCTGGTGGAGACCAGTCAGCTCATCACGACGCCGTGGCTGGTGGCCATCCGCCGGACGACGGCCGGGGCGCTGGTGCTCGGACAGGGTTTTCTCTGGAGCGACCTCGTGAGCTACGCCGTCGGCGTGGCCATGGCGATGGCGATCGACGCCGCCTGGTCGCGCACCCGACGACCCCGATAAGCCCCGCCGAAGACCGAGATCCTGAGCAACGGAACCAGCGTTGGGGCGACCCCGTCCATCAGCGCCGGCGAGCGGCGTCGTCCAGCGACGCGCGAAGCCGGTCGGTCACCCCGTCGGCCGCAAAGTGCGACAGCTGGACCAGCGCCCGCTCCATGTCGTCGACCGACAACCCGGCCAGAACGGCGGCCGTCACCACATCCCTGACGGCGGAGGGCCGCCCCAGGATGGCCGGCGTAATCGGCTCCCGGCGCCGGACCCGGGTCGTCCAGATCGCCCGTCGATCCCGACCGTCGATCAGCCACGCCTCGGCGTCGACGAAGAACCGGGCGGCGGCGTCCCAGTCCTCCGCGTCGATGCCGTAGTCACGGATCTCCACTTCCAGGATCAGATCGGCCCGCCGCTCGTCGTCGATCCGCCGGGCACCCAGGTATCGGACCGCCCGGTCGCCGATGCGGGCCGTGACCCGGTCGGGCAACTCGGCCCGGGCGGCCGCGCTGTCGAGCCGCGGCCGGAGCCGCCGGGTTTCGATTTCGCGGGCAATCCGGCTTCCGGCCCGGACGATGGCATGGAAGGGGTCTTTGCCGTGGCCGGGGAAGAAAGGCCCGCTCAGGATTTCCGGCTGGGGCGGGTAGTCGGACACCACGGCGACCGTCAGGGTCCAGAAATCGTACTCCGCCAGACGATTCGGGTGGCTGCAGGCGGAGGCCACCAGCGCCATCGGCGCCAGCCACGCGGCGAACCCTCGCCGGATTCGGAATCCGAGTGCCCGCGACATGGCGCCAAAGTGGCGACCGTCGGCTGAACTCGGGGTGAAGTCGGAGTGAGACCTCCCGCCCGCGGGGACTACCGCTTCCGCGGGATCATCTCGTCGCGGTTGGCCACCGTATAGGCCGTCCACGCCAGCACGATCGCCGCCTGCTTCAGGTCGTCCTCGATCAGCCGTTCGAAGGTGTCGGCGTTGGTGTGATGGGTGCGGAGGACGTACTCGAGCGGATCCTGCAAATAGGTAAAGCCCGGAATTCCGACGTCGTCGAAATCCTGATGCTCGTTCCCGCCGACGTTGCCGTCCTTGATGGCCGAAACGCCGAGGTCGCGGACCGGGGTGAAGATCTGGTGGAAGATCGGCGCCATGTAGGGGTTGGACTGGGTCCAGAGTCCCCGCAAACGCCCCGCCCCATTGTCGACGTTGAGATAGACCGAGATCCTGGGCCACAGCTCCCGATGCCGGGCGATCCAGCCCGCCACGCCGAGGTGGCGGCCCTCCTCCGAAGTCCAGATCCCGAGGCGAATGGTGCGCCGGGGCTTGAGGCCGGTGGCCTTGAGGATCCGGAGCGCCTCCATCCCGATCGCGACGCCGGCGGCGTTGTCGGTGGCACCGGTACCGGCGTGCCAGCTGTCGAGGTGCCCCCCGAACATGACGAACTGATCGGCCAGATCGGTGCCGGGCACCTCGGCCAGGGTGTTGTAGCCTAACGAGTCGTCGGTGACGAACCGGTTCTGGATCGAGGCCTCGATCTCGACCGGAATGCCCCACTTCACGTTCCGGTACATCTGACCGAACTGCTCCAGCGTCACCACCACCGCCGGAATCGGCTCGCCGTCCTTGGCCTGACGCACGTCCTGCCAGCCCGGCACCGCCATGACCCGGATGATGCCGTACGGCATCGGGGAACAGACGATGAGCGCCGCGATGTCCTCAGCCTTGAGCTGGCGGACCAGGTCGGCGTACCGATCGCCGGCCTTCCGCCGCTCGAGCCGGGTGGCCAGCGGCGACCAGGCAAAGTCCGGCTTGAGATTGGGATTCTCGAGGTCCTCCTGGGAAAATCGCCGGCGGCGGGGCGGATCCTCCATGGCCAGGAAGGGCCAGGGTTCGATGTAGAAGTTCTGCTGCACCTTGGGAGGCTCGCCCAGCAGGACGTACTTGCCCTTGAGGGTTCCCCGGTACTTCTGGAAGCTGGCCGAGTCGGTCGCGTCGAGCAGCACGACGGGGCCCTTCACCAGACCCTTGGTGCTGCCGCTCCATGCCATCGGCTGGCCGACCAGCGGCTGCGGATACGGTTTGGTGATGTTGGCGCTGTAGCGGACCCGTTCCCAACCGCGCCCCCAGGTGCCCCACGGCTCCACGGTGACGTTGGCGAGGCCCCATTGTTCGAGTTGGCGGGCGGTCCACTGGTTGGCCTGCTTGACGGCGGTGGACCCCTGCGGCCGCGGTCCGATCACGTCGGCCAGATACCCGGCGGTGACGAGCGCCTGCGACCGGTTCATCCCCTCGTCACGGATCTTCCGCAGGGCGTCGAGATCGAGCCGCTCCTGGACCACCTGTGCCCCGACCGGACTGCCCGCGCCGGCCACCACCGCCGCCAGCACCGCCTGCCAGGTCGGTCGAATCCATCGAGTCATACCGCCGCCCCCGCTGGAGAACCCATCGAAGCACCCGGAGGAATACGCCCGGACCGGGAGTTTGGTACCAACTCCGCCACCGGGGAACCGCCCCGCGACCTTCACCGCGATTTCATCCCGCCGGACTAGCTTGGCCGTCATGCGCACGCTTCGATCCGGCTTCCTGGCCCTGACGGTCGTCTTGTCCACCGCCCCGCTGACCGCCCAATCGGCGACCTCGGATCCGGCGCCCTGGCCGGCCCATCGGGCCGCCGCGGGCGGGCCGCGACTCGATGCCCTCCGACTCGGCATTCCACCACTCGCCGAACTCGACGCCGCCGGGACCGACACGCTCCGTCGCAGGGCCAAGGCGGTGGAGTTGAGCGACGCCTACGCCGTCCGCCTCAAGATCCACCAGATCGCGAGCTTTGCCGAACTGCCGTTGTTCGCGGCGGAGATCGTCATCGGCCAGCGACTCGCGCGCGACCGGGATCGCGGGGTCGAATCGCCCGAATCGCTCCGGAGCGCCCATGGGGCGCTGGCCACCGGCCTGGGCGTGCTCTTCGGCGTCAACACGATCACCGGAGGCTGGAACCTGATCGAAGGCTGGAGCGACCGGAAGGGCCGAACCCGCCGAGTCGTTCACAGTCTGGCCATGCTGGCCGCCGACGCCGCCTTCCTGGCCACCGCCGGCGCCGCGCCCGACGACGACCTCTTCGAGGATGGCGGCCGGGGAGACGGCGGCAGCGTCGGCACCCACCGGACCTGGGCCATTTCGGCCTCGGCCCTGGCCACCGCGGCGACCCTGATGATGTGGATCTGGAAGGACTAGGAGCGGGTTGGTACCAACGGCAGGGTGATACGTTTCAGGACAGGTGACCTTGCCGGCCCAGCCCTGAGACCCATCCCCATCCGGATCCGTCCATGAACAAGCTGATCATCACCGTGGCCCCCATCGGGTCGTTCGCCTTCAAGAAGGACACGCCCTACCTCCCGGTCACCCCCTCGGAACTGATCGAGGACGGGATCAAGTGCTGGGAAGCCGGCGCCAGCATCCTCCACTACCATGCCCGGGACAAGGATGAAAAGCCCTGTCTCGACTACGACTTCTTCGCCAAGGTTCTCGAGGGGCTCCGGAAACACACCCGGCTGATCGTCCAGATTTCCACCGGGTTCCGGTTTCCCCACCATCGGGACGACCGGATCCGGGCCGTCGACCTCCGGCCCGACATGATGAGCCTCAACGTCGGCTCGGTCAACCTGGCCCGCGGGCCCTACATCAACGACCCGGTCGACGTCGAGTACTACGCCGGCAAGATGATCGAGTACGGGGTCAAGCCCGAGATCGAGTGCTTCGACGTGAGCCACATCCACGCCGGGATCACCCTGATGAAGAAGGGGTTGATCAAGGATCCGCCCTACTTCGACTTCGTCCTGGGGGTCCAGAACGCCCTGCCCTTCTCCGCCCGGCATCTGCTCCACATGATCGAGAGCCTGCCGCCCGGCGCCCTCTGGAGCGTCATCGGCGTCGCCAAGGCCCAGCTCCCGGCCTCGACCCTCGGCATCATCCTCGGCGGGAATTCCAGGGTCGGCCTCGAGGACAACATCTTCTACTCGTACAAGGTCCTGGCCACCAACGAGCAGCTGGTGCAGCGGACGGTTCGACTGGCCAAGGAACTCCAGCGCGAGATCGCCACCCCGGACGAAGCCCGGGCCATGCTCGGCATCACCAATTCCTGACGCGGCCGCCTAACGGCGGCCCTCGGTGCCGGTGGTCAGGCGCCTGAGGCCGGTCCCGTCGGCGCCGACCTGGTACACCTCCTCGACCCCGGTGCCCGACCCGGAGAACAGCAGCCGCCGCCCGTCGGCCGACCAGCTGGCCTGGGCCCGGACCACGAGCCCGCGGGTCAGCCGCGTCACCCTCCCGCGGGCGACGTCGAGCAGGTAGAGATCGTCCGTCCCGTGGCGGTCGGACGTGAACGCCACCCGCCCTCCATCGGGCGACCAGGAGGGCGCCCGGTCGTTCCCGGCGCTCCGGTGGAGCGGCCGGACCCGGCCGGTGCGGAGATCGAGCGTCTGGAGCTGATCGCGACCCTCGGGATTGGCGAAGAAAACGAGCCGCCCGCCGTCCGGGCTCCAGGACGGGACCTGACTGCTCCACGCGTTGTTGGTCAGCCGCCGCTCGCCCCCGCCAGCCGAGTCGACGAGGTAGAGTTCCCAGTGGTAATCGTCGGTCGCGGCCCGGTACGTCCCTCGCTGGAAGGCGATCCGCCGTCCATCCGGCGAAGGCACCGGGACGCCATCGAACCCCTCGGCCACCAGGATCCGGGTCACGCCGCTCCCGTCGACCGCCATTCGGAACAGGTCGACGTCGCCGCCGCTCGAGTGGCGCGGCGACTGGAAGACCAGGCCGCCACCGCGCGGCAGGAAGGCCGGATGGGCGTCGCGCCCCGGACTCTCGGTCAACCGCCGGGGATCGCCGCCGCCCGCGGCCATGGTGTAGATCTCCCAGTCGCCGTCGCGGGTCGAGGCAAAGACGATCCGCCGGCCGTCGGGCGACCACTGGGGCCAGGCATTGTGATAGCGACCATCGGTCACCTGGCGCTGGTTGCCGCCGTCGGCGTCCATCACGAACAGCTCGAACCGGCCGCCCCGGTCGGAGTAGAACGCGAGCTGGCGACCATCCCTCGACCAGGCCGACTCGTAGCTGGTGGCCGAGTCGGGGGTCAGCGGCTCCGGCTCACCGCCGGTCAGCGGCATTCGATAGAGGCGGCTGGTCCCGCCCCGTTCCGAGAAGAACACCACCCACCGCCCATCGGGCGACACTTCGGCCCCGGCCTCCTGGCCCGGCCCCGTGGCCAGCGGGCGCGGGTCGGACCCATCGGCGTTCATGATCCAGACGTCACTGGTTCCGTTCCGGGCGGAGCCGAACACGATCCGGCCGTCGGGGGTCCACGCCGGATGGCCATCGCGGCCCGGTGAGTTGGTCAGGCGCCGCACCTCCCGGCCATCCGACGCCATCAGGTACACCTCCTCGTTGCCATCGCGATCGGAATCGAAGGCAATCCACCGACCGTCGGGCGACCAGGCGGGATGTCGGGCGAACGTGGGTCCGGTGACGGCACCCGGATGGGTCAGCCGGGTCAGCCCGGTCCCGTCGGGACGAACCGTATAGAGGTTCCAGACTCCGTCCCGGTTCGAGTCGAAGACGATCCGCGACCCGTCCGGCGACCAGTCCGGGTGGCTGTCGTCCGCGGTCGAGTGGACGAGCCGGCGCTCGTTGGTCCCATCGGGGCCGATCAGGTAGAGGCCGATCCGGCCGGTCCGGGACGACTCGAACACCAGTTGCCGCCCGTCGGGCGACCAGGACGGGTTGATGTTGAGGAAATTGGGCGGGGCCGGGGGCCGCGACTGGCCGGCCAGGCCGGTGGCGGCCCCGAGAAACAGGACGACGAAGGCGATCACGTTCATGGGGCACGACTCCAGGGCAACCACCGCCCGGTCGGAGACCATATCTTTGGTACCTTCGACGTCCTGGTTCGTTTGCCGCTCCAGGAGCCGCCGGCCGGACACTCTTCTACCGGACGACGCGCGCCACCTTCCAGATTCACCAGACCGCGAGCCTGCCGTGACCGGATCGACCAACGCCGCCGCCCTCGACGCCGAAACCCTGGCCGAACTGCTCCAGACCATTCGCCGCTTCGTCAACGAACGGCTGATTCCGGCCGAAGAGACCGTCGATCGGGAAGACCGGATGCCCGAGGACATCCTCGCCGAGATGAAGGCGATGGGGCTCTACGGCGTCACCATCCCGGTCGAATATGGCGGCCTCGGCCTCAACGCCGAGGAATCGGTCCAGGTCTTCTTCGAACTGTGCCGGGCGGCGCCGGCCTTCCGTTCGGTCACCGGCATCAACAACGGACTCGGCTCCTCCAGCATTCTCTACGACGGCAACGACGAGCAGCGGGACCGCTACGTCCGCCGCCTGGCCAGCGGCGACCTGGTCGCCGCCTTCTGCCTGACCGAGCCGGATTCCGGTTCGGACGCCGGCGCGTTGACGACCACCGCCCGGCGCGAGGGCGATACCTACGTCCTCAACGGCACCAAGCGCTACATCACCAACGCGCCGCAGGCCGGGATCTTCATCGTCATGGCGCGGACCGACCCGACCAAGCCCGGCGCCGCCGGCGTGTCCGCCTTCATCGTGGAGCGCGACACCCCGGGCCTGTCGGTGGCCCGGCCCGACCGGAAGATGGGGCAGAAGGGCGCTCATCTGGCCGACGTGATCTTCGAGGATTGCCGGATTCCGGCGTCGGCGCTGATCGGTCGGGAGGGTCAGGGGTTCAAGGTGGCCATGCGGGCGCTCGACCGGGGCCGGATCCACATCGCGGCCATGTGCGTCGGGATCTCCGACCGGCTCATCGACGAAGGCCTGACGTACGCGCTGGAGCGGCCCCAGTTCGGCAAGCCGATCGCCGAGTATCAACTGGTCCAGGCCATGCTGGCCGACAGCAAGGCGGAGATGTACGCCGGCCGCTGCATGGTGCTCGACGCCGCCCGGCGCCTCGATCGGGGCGAGCGGGTGTCGGTGGAGGCGTCGTGCGCCAAGATGTTCGCCTCGGAGGCCTGCGGGCGGATCGCCGACCGGGTGGTCCAGATCCACGGCGGCGCCGGGTACATTTCCGAGTGCGCGGCCGAACGCCTGTACCGCGACGTCCGGGTGTTCCGGCTGTACGAGGGCACCACCCAGATTCAGCAGTTGATCATTGCCCGGGACATGATCCGGGCCCGACGCGGCGGCTGACCGAGCCGGGAACTCCCCGGATCCGCGGCCCGCTGACCCCCGTCTCGTGTGCCAACCCTTTGCTCGCGGATGGCGACTCAACCATGTCCGACCCGCTGACCCGCCGTGACTTCGTCGCCGCGTCGATGATGACGATCCCTCTGGTCCGGGCCGCCCGATTCGATCGGGCCGCCGCCTGGCCGGGATACGACCGCGCCATCGTCATCGACTGTCTGGCCAATCCCGGACCGTTCAATTCGCCGGCCAGCAGCACCGGCCCGCTCACCGACGCGATGGTGGCCAACTGCCGCGCCTCCGGCATGACGGCCATCAACGTCACCCTGAGCGGCGGCGGACCGGGTCACGCGTCGTTCGATTCGACCATGGCCCGGATCGGCTACTGGGAACGGGAACTGGCGGCCCATCCCGACGTCTTTCTCAAGATCCGGACGGTGGCGGACATTGCGCTCGCCAAACGATCCGGCAAGCTCGGTTTGATCTACGGCTTCCAGGACGCGGTCATGCTCGAGGGCGACCCGAGCCGGCTCGAGCTGTTTCACCGGTTCGGGGTCAAGATCGTCCAGCTGACCTACAACGTCCGGAACCTCCTCGGCGACGGCTGTCTCGAACCGGACGATGCGGGCCTGAGCCGCCACGGCCGCGACGTGGTGACCCGGATGAACGAACTCGGGATGCTGGTCGACTTGTCCCACTGCGGCACCAGGACGACCGACACCGGCATCGAGGCGTCGGCCAAGCCGGTTGCCATTACCCACAGTGGCTGCAAGGCGGTGTTCGATCATCCCCGGAGCAAATCCGACGCGACCCTCAAGCGAATGGCCGACAAGGGAGGCGTGATCGGGATCTACATGATGCCGTTCATCAATGCCGCCGGCCAGCCGACCGGCGAGGACCTGATCCGGCAGATCGAGCACGCGGTCAAGACCTGCGGCGAGGATCACGTCGGGATCGGCAGCGACCTCTCGGTCACCCCCCACGAGGTCAACCCCGCGTACGCCGAGGCCCATCGCCAGTTCGTGGCGACCCGCCGGCGACTCGGCATCGCGGCCCCGCGGGAGGACGACTACATGTTCATCGCCGACCTCAACACCCCGCGCCGGATGGAGCAGATCGCCGATCGGCTGGCCGCCCGGGGTCATTCGAGCGCCCGAATCGAGAAGATCATCGGGGGGAACTTCCTCCGGCTCTTCGGTGAGGTGTGGCTGAGCGGGCCGCCGGCATGACGGCCCGGCATCGGATCGGATTCCTTCAGGTTGCCGCGGCAGTCCTGCTGGCGGGCCTGCCCGGCCACACCAGTCGACCGGAGAGGGCCATCGATCCGGCCCGGCTGGCCCGCCGGATCCAGGCGGCACTCGACAGCATCCAGGCGCGCGACGGATTTCCCGGCGCCACCGTGGCCTACATCCTTCCCGACGGCACCACGGGCGAGTTCGCGACCGGCCTGGCCGACCTGGAAACCCGGACGCCGATGCGGCCGGACGCCCGGATGCTCGGCGCCAGCACCGGCAAGACCTACGTGGCCGCCACCGCCCTGGCCCTGGCCAAGGAGGGCCGCCTCTCGTTAGGCGACCCCGTGGCCCGCTGGCTGGGCCGGGAGGAATGGTACCGGCGGGTTCCGAATGCCTCGACCATGACCGTCCGCCAGCTGCTGACGCACTCGAGCGGAGTCCCCGACCACGTCTACGACCCGCGGTACCCGACCGAGCGGGAACGGCAGCGCCGGGCCAACCTCGACTGGTTCGCGACCCCCCAGTACGCCATCGGGTTCATCCTCGACAAGCCGGCCCACTTCGCGCCGGGCGCCGGCTTCCACTACACCGACACCGGCTACCATCTGGCCGGCCTGGTGGTGGAGGCGGCCTGTGGCTGCCGCTACTACGACGAGGCGATCCGACGGTTCCTGGTCCCGCTCGGACTCGACCGGACGTCGCCGTCGGACCGCCGGGATCTGCCCGGGCTGGTTCCCGGATACCTCGACGAGACCAATCACTTCGGTCTGCCCACCAAGACCATGGCCGACGGCAAGCTGGTCTGGAACCCCCGGTCGGAGTGGACCGGCGGCGGGATGGTCACCAATTCCCGCGACCTGGCCCGCTGGGCCAAGGCTCTCTACGAGGGGAAGGCCCTTCCGGTCCCCTACCTGGCCGACCTGCTCGGCGCGGCGGTGGCCGACACGGCGGGGCGTCGGAGCTACGGGCTGGCGGTGTCGATCGCCATGACCGAGCTGGGCCCCAAGCTCGGCCATGGCGGATGGATCCCGGGATACCGCACCGACATGGCGTACTATCCCGACTGGGGCTTTTCGCTGGCGATCCAGATGAACACCGACCGGCAGGCGGTGCGGAACAAGATCGGGCCCTACGCCCTCCTGCTGGCCGGTCTGGTCAAGGCGGAACTGGCGGGCAGCCGTTAGGCGTCACTTGCCGTCGAGCTGATCGAAGATCCGGCGGACGGTACCCAGCCGCCGCCGGACCACCATTTCGTCGGTCCAGCCGGGAAAACGCGGGTAGTAGGCGTCGTACCGCGACAGATCGAGCCGTTTGGCCACCTCCTCGGCGGGGTGGCCTTCTTTTTTCAGGGCGGCCGTCTGGGCGTAGATGTCGCGGAGGTAGTCGCGCTGGCGCTCCACCACCGCCAGGTCGGTGATCGCGTCGCCATGACCCGGGAGGACCATGGTGGGGCCGAGCGCCCGGAGCGAGTCGATCGCGTCGGCCCACTGCGGGAAGAACCCGTCGCCCATGTACGGGAGGTTGGGCTGGAGCAGGTCGCCGGTGACGAGGATCCGCTCCTTGGGGAGCCAGACGACCAGGTCGCCGGCGGTGTGGGCCGGGCCGGGGTGGAGGATGACGATGTCGCGGCCACCCCGGGAGAGCGTGATCCGGCTCGCCACGGTCATCGTGGGCGCCACCGGCGTGAGGGTGGCGATCGACTCGAGGTAGCGCTGCCAGACGGCCCGCCGAGCCTCGATGTCGCGCCGACTGGCGGGGGTGGTGGCGGTGTCCAGCGCCTTGGTCAGGTTGCTCACCTGGGCGTTGCTGAAGGTCCGATTCCCGGCCGCCGTGGCGTGCGACATCGACTTCCCCTCGGCCAGCATCCGTCGGGTGAATTCGGTCCCGATGATTTCGACCCCGGCGGGAAACGACTGGGTCCCGTGCGCGTGGTCGTAGTGGAAGTGGGTGATGACGAGCGTCCGCACCGGCTTCGGGGTCACGGCGCGCAGTTCCCGGAGCAGCGCCCAGGCGGCGGCCGGACTGGTTTCCGAGTCGACGACCAGGAGGTCGCGGTCGCCCTCGATGATGACGGCGTTCGACTCGGCGCTGAGGACCCCGGTGCCGACCGCCAGGTAGACGCCCGGCGCCGCCCGGCGGAACTCGAACGCCTTGCCCTGGTACTCGGCGCCGGGAGGCCGGCGGGTCTGGGACAGCGCGGGTGTGGCCAGGATGGCGGTGAGCAGCAGCGTGGCAGCGAGCCGGGTCATGAAGCCTCCAGAAAGTCAGTCCTACTCGACGAACGGCGCCCGTTCGACCCGGGCCCGCAGCGCGCGGACGGCCGTGCCCGGCGTGGTGAGAACCGGCACCCCGACCGCCGCCGCCACCCGCGGGGCCGCGCGGGCCATGCTGAACTGGGCCAACGCCACCACGGCGCATCCCTCCTCCGACACCAGTCGGCGAGCGGCGGCGACGACCCGGTCGTCGTGTCGGTCGGCGTGGCCCGCGCGGAGGGCCTCGAGTCCCCCGGCCGCCAGCGCCGTGCGAAGCGCCACCGCGGGCGGGAACTCCGGCACCATCGACGCGAGCGTGGGACCGAACGTGGCGACCAGTCCGACCCGTCCGCCAACCGCGGCGGCCTCGGCGATCATCGCCTCGTTCGGTTTCAGCACCGGCACGGCCGGAAACCGCCGGGCGGCCTCCTCGATGCAGGGGCCGAACGCGGAACAGGTGAACAGCACCCCGGCCGCCCCGGCCCGGACCGCGTAGTCGGTCAGCGCGACGAACCGCCCGGTCATGGCCGCGTCGAGCCCGGTGGGGGAGCGCGCCAGGTCGGCGGAGAGCGAGTCGTCGAGCAGGTTCAAGCGGTCCGCCTCGGGCCAGTCGCGGGCCATGACCTCGTTGATCGGCGCGACCGACTCGACCAGCGCGTGGATCAGGGCAACCCGCGGCATCGCCTAACGATCGGACCCGGCTAACGGGAACGTGACCGGCATCGCTTGGGCTCCGATGATGAGCGAAGGGCAGACGGCGGCCGGACCGTCCGGCCGCCTTCATGATACGCCAGTGAGGTCTCGAAGTACCAACCCGGACCGGAGACGGTGACCCCGGCGAGGCCCCGCCCGGCCACCCGGGAACGGAAGCGGGCGAACCAAGGCGTAGTCAGCGAAGGGGACGCCGGCTCCCGCGGCGCCACCTTGGGCTGCTCCAGGCACCCTACCAATCTCCACCTAGCTGCATTCCTTGCGGATATAGCCATAGTGAATATATTCCTCCTCATGACACCCACGCCCGAGTCGCTGCTCCCGCTGCCACCCGTCACGTTCCACATCCTCGCCGCCCTCGCCACCGGCGACCGGCACGGCTATGGCATCATGCAGGAAGTGGCCGCCCGGAGCGACGGCAAGCTCCGCCTCGGTGCCGGCACCCTCTACCGTTCGATCCAGCGGATGCTCGAGCAGGGGCTCGTGGTCGAAACCAGCGCCCGCCCGCCGGCCCGCGAGGACGACGAGCGCCGCCGCTACTACCGGCTCACGCCCCTCGGCATCGCCACGGCGCGGCTCGAAGCCAAGCGCCTGGCCGACATGATTCGACTGGCCCAGGCCACCGGCCTGGTCCCGGGGAAGGTCTGATGCGATTCCTCCGATGGCTGCTGGCCCTTTTCCCGGCCGGGTTCCGGCAGGAGTTCGCCTCGGAAATCGAGGCCGACCTTCGTCGCCAGCGGCGCGAGGCCGCGGGCCCCGGCCTCGCCGCCTTCTGGGCGCGGGCGACGGGGGATCTTCTCCGGCACGCCCTGCTCGCGCACTGGGACATTCTCCGGCAGGATCTCCGTTTCGTGGCCCGTTCGTTGGTCCGCCGGCCTGGATACGCGGCCACCGCCGTGCTGGTGACGGCCATCGGGGTCGGCGCCAACGCAGCGGCATTCTCGGTGGCCGACTACGTCCTGGTCCGCCCGCTTCCCTTCCCGGCGGCCGACCGGCTGGTCAAGCTCTGGCAGCACCCCCCGGGGTATCCCGAGATGGAGTTGTCGCCGGCAAACTACCGCGACTGGAAGGACGCCAGCTCCACGTTCGAGTCGATGGGTGCCTTCACCAACACCGCCGCCAACCTGACCGGACTGGAACGCCCGGATCGGATTCAGACGACGTTGGTGGGGCCGGAGCTCCTGCCGCTCCTGGGCGCCAACCCCCTGCTCGGTCGCCGATTCGATCCAAACGACGCCGAGCCGGGAGCGCCCCGCACGATGGTGGTCAGCGAGCGGTTCTGGCGGGATCGCCTCGGCGCGGCGCCGGGGGCCGTGGGGTCGACGCTGGCCCTCGACGGGATCCCCCGCGAGATCATCGGGGTCCTGCCCGCCGGTTTCGCCTTCCCGGACCGGCGGACCGACGTCTGGGTTCCGTTGACCCTCGACGAGGCCAGCCTCGTCGATCGAGGCAACAACTACCTCGAGGTGCTGGCCCGGCTCCGAGACGGCGTCACGATCGAGCAGGCTCGAGCGGACCTCGCCGTCATCGCCGATCGCCTGGCCCGGCAATATCCGGCCGCAAACGAGGGAACCGGCGCGACGGTCCAGTGGCTTCGCGACAGCTATTCCCAGCGCTCGCGGCTGCTCCTGTTGGCCCTCGTCGGAGCTTCGCTCTGCATCCTCCTCATCGCGTGCGCCAACCTCGGCAGCCTGTTCCTGGCCCGGGCACTGGCTCGGGAGTCCGAACTGGTCGTGCGTGCCGCCCTCGGCGCGGGTCGCGACCGGTTGATTCGACAGGCCGTCACCGAGTGCCTGGTGATTGTCGCCGCCGGCGGCCTGGCCGGCCTTGCGGTGGCCGCCGCCGCGATCCCCCTGCTCGCGCGACTGGTCCCCGAGTCATTGCCCCTCCACGATCCGCCAACGCTTGATCGGGCCGTCGTCGGATTCGCGGCCGTGGCGACCGCGGTTACCGCCATCCTCCTGGCCGTTCTGACCGGTCGCCGCGCCGAGGGGAACCACGCGGCGGCGGTCTTGCGGGGCGGACAGCGCGGCGGCAACGCGGCTCGTGAGCGGCTCCGCCAATGGCTCCTCGCCGGCGAGGTGGCGGCGTCTGTCGTGCTGTTGGTCACGGCCGGCCTGCTGTTGCGGGCGGTCCAACGAGTGGCCGAGGTGGACCCCGGGTTCCAGGTCGACGGCGCGTTCACGGTGCGTACGGCCCTGCCGGCCTCCCGATACCTCGACAACGACCTCCGGGACCGGTTCTATCGGGACGTCCTGGCAGGCGTGGCGGCGATTCCCGGCGTCGAGGCCGCGGCCTACACGACCTGCCTCCCGATGGTCTGCGGCGGGATGATCTGGCCCGCATCGCCCGACGGAGATCCGCAGATTCGCGCCGTCGGCAATACGGCCAGCGTACGGTTCGTGACGCCGGGATACATCGCCACGCTCGGCATTCCTCTGCTCCGGGGCCGCGAGGTGACCGAAGCGGATCGCCGCGGTGGCCAGGACGTGGCGGTGGTGAGCGCCTCCTTTGCCGAGCGCCATTGGCCGGGTGAAGACGGCCTCGGGAAGCGGTTCACCGTGGTGGGGCGGAACCGGATGGTGGTGGGCGTGGTGGCGGACATTCGGGTCCGCGGCCTCGAGCGGACCGCCGAGCCCCAGCTCTACCTCCCGGCATCCCAGATCGACTCGGCCATGGGCTACTACTGGCCCCAGGACCTCGTGGTCCGGTCTTCCCTGACTCCGGCGGCGCTCCTTCCGCAGATCGAACGGACGATTGCCGCGATCGACCGCGATCAGCCACTCACGAGTCCTCGGGCGCTGACGGAACTGGTCTCGGACCAGACCGCCACCCGAGGCGACCAGGTCCGGATGGTGGTCGTCCTCGGGGCCATCGCGCTGGTGCTGGCCACGATCGGGATCCACGGCCTGCTCTCGTATCTGGTCACCGCGCGGGCCCGCGAACTCGGCGTTCGGATGGCGCTCGGAGCCTCCCGGTCGTCCGTCGTCCGGCTGGTGGCGTCGAACGGCCTCCGCCTCGTCGCGGCCGGCGCCGTCCCGGGGCTGATCCTGAGCTATCTCGCGGCCCGGGCCATTCGGGCGGTACTGTTCGGCGTCCCTCCCGGCGACCTAATCACCTACGCTACGGTGCTCGGGATCTGCCTGGTGGTCGCGCTGGTGGGCGCGACGATTCCCGCCTGGCGGGCGGCGCGGGTCGACCCGGCCGCGATGATCCGGAGCGACTGACCCTCCGGTCGCCTAACGACCGCCCCGGCGGATCGGCTGGCCCGCCAGCACCCCCGTCACCTTCCCGTCGCGGAGCGCGAACTTGCCGTTGACCAGAACGTGCACGGTGCCCTCGGAGTACTGCCGCGGCTGGTCGTAGCTGGCCTTTTCCTGGATCCGCGCCTCGTCGAACACCGCGATGTCCGCGTGGAACCCCGGCTTGATCAGGCCCCGATTCGGAATCCCGTAGAACGACGCCGGCAACGAGGTCATGCCGCGGATGGCCGCGGGCATGGTGATCAGCTTCTCGTCGCGGACCAGCTGGGTGAACTTGCGGGTAAAGCCGCCATACGTCCGGGGGTGCGTATAGGTGGTGTCCGTGGCCGGCGTGTAACCGTCGGTCGTGGTCATGACCCAGTCCTTCCGGGCCAGGGTCCGGACGTTCTCGATGCTGTAGATGTCGAGGTTCATGTCCATGAGCCGGGTGCCGTGGGTCATGATCAGGAGCCGGCGGATCGCTTCGGTGGGGCTCACGCCCCACTGCGCGCCGATGTCGGCCAGCGACCGCTTGGTGAACTCCTTGGGCCCTTCGGTGATCAGAATCTTGGTGGGGCCGCCCCGGTTGGCCAGGATCTCGGCGATCTCGGGCTCCATCCGCGCCCACGACCCCGGGTCCTTGAGCCGGGCCAACAGCGAGTCCGGCCCGCCGGCCGGCGCCCACCGCGGCATCAGGTGGCCGTCGACGCTCGACTCCGAGGCGGTGTAGACGATCTGGGCCGCCATGATGTTGACGCCGCGGCCCCGGGCGGCCTCGATCCGGCGGATCGCCTCCGGCATGTCGGGATGCGCCTTGAGACCGAGCGAGTTGAAGTGGCTGAAGACCAGCGAGGTCCCGCCCTCCTCCGCGATCCGGATGGCCTCCGTGACCGAGTTGAGGAAGCCGATGCCCTTGTAGGACACCCCCATGTCCCGGTCGTGGGTGTCGTAGATCCCGCCGTACCCCGCGGCCACCCGGTTGAGCGCGATCACTTCCTCGGTGGTCGAGTAGTAGCCGGGATTGTAG
>JAEUJH010000697.1 GCA_016794825.1 Gemmatimonadota bacterium | reverse complement strand
CGACCGGGAGGCCGGAACCCACACCGCCATGTCGGCCCGGCAGGGATCCGCCTTCCGGCCGACGCTCTCGCCCGACGGGAAATGGCTGGCCTACGGGACGCGCTACAAGACCGAATCCGGTCTCCGGATCCGCGACCTGGCTACCGGCGACGAACGCTGGCTCGCCTATCCGGTCCAGCGCGACGATCAGGAAGGCTCCTCCTCGCTCGATGTCCTGCCGGGCTTCACCTTCACGCCCGATTCGCGCGAGGTGGTGGCCTCCTACGGCGGTCGGCTCTGGCGGATCCCGGTGGCCGGCGGAGCCGCCACCGAAATTCCGTTCCAGGTCGAGGAGGACGTCGCCATCGGCCCCGAGGTCCGGTTTGCCTACCGGGTCGACACCGGCGCCGTCCAGGTCCGCCAGATCCGCGACGCGGTGCCCTCGCCCGACGGCCGCCGGCTCGCGTTCTCGGCGTTAGGCAGGATCTACCTGATGGACTGGCCGGCCGGCGCCCCCCGGCGGCTCACCGCCCTCGACGCCAGCGAGCACTATCCGGTCTGGTCGCCCGACGGAAGCTCGGTGGCGTTCGTGACCTGGAACGATCGCGACGGCGGCCACGTCTATCGTGCCCCCGCCGCCGGCACCGGCCAGCCCCAGCGGCTGACCCGGGTCCCGGCCCGCTACTCCCAGCTGGCCTGGGCCCCCGACGGCCAGCGCCTGGTGGCCGTGCGGGCCACGAGCCGCGACATGCAGGAGACCCTCGAACGGTTTAGCGGCGGACTGGGGGCCGAGTTCGTCGCGATCCCCGCGGCGGGCGGCGAACTGACGGTCATCGCGCCCACCGGCGGCCGCCAGTTCCCCCACTTCGGTCGGGATCCGAATCGGATCTATGCCTCGAGCTTCGCCGACGGCCTGGTGTCGATGCGGTGGGATGGCACCGACGTCAAAGGCCACCTCAAGGTGACCGGCTCGCCGGCACCGGGCAGTACCAACCCGCCCCCGGCCGGCCTGATCCTGATGGCCCCGCAGGGCGACCAGGCGCTCGCGCAGGTCGGCAACGATCTCTACGTCGTCACCGTGCCCCTGGTGGGCGGACCGACCCCGTCCATTTCCGTGGCCGACCCCGCCACCGCCGCCATGCCGGTCCGGAAGCTCACCGACATCGGCGGCGAGTTCCCCGCCTGGGCCAGCTCCGGGCGCCGAGTCCACTGGTCGATCGGCAATGCCCACGTGGTCTACGACCTCGACCGGGCCCGGGCCTTCGAGGACAGCGTCCGCGCCGCGCCGCCGGACTCCGCCCGGCGCGAACGGCCCCGGTACCGCCCCGAGGAACACCGGGTCCGGATCGCGGCCGAACGCAGCGTGCCCCGGCAGACCCTGGTACTCCGGGGCGGCCGGGCCATCACGATGCGGGGGACCGAGATCATCGAGAACGCCGACGTCGTGGTTCGCGACGACCGGATCGTGTCGATCGGCCCCGCCGGGTCGACCCCGACCCCGGCCGGCGCCAAGGTGGTCGACGTGTCGGGCAAGACCATCGTGCCGGGCTTCGTCGACACCCACGCCCACTTCCGCCACAATCCCGGCGTCCACTTCGGGCAACCCTGGGCCTATCTCACGAATCTGGCATACGGCGTGACGACCGCCCGCGACCCCCAGACCGGCACCACCGACGTCCTGACCTACTCCGACCTGGTCGAGACCGGCCGGATGATGGGGCCCCGGGTCTATTCGACCGGGCCCGGGGTCTTTGCGGGTGAGCAGATCCGGAACCTCGACCACGCCCGCGACGTGCTCAAGCGGTACAGCCAGTATTACGACACCAAGACGCTCAAGATGTACATGTCCGGCAACCGCCAGCAGCGGCAGTGGATCATCATGGCGGCCAAGGAGTTGGGCCTCATGCCGACGACCGAGGGTGGGATCGACTTTGCCCTCGAGGTCACCCATGCGCTGGACGGGTACTCGGGGGTCGAACACTCCCTCCCGGTCTACCCGCTCTTTGGCGACGTGGTGAACCTGTTCAAGAACAGCGGCACGGCCAACACCCCGACCCTGGTGGTGGCGTACGGCGGGCCTTGGGCGGAGAACTACTACTATGCCACCGAACGGGTGGCCGACGACCCCAAGCTGACCCGGTTCATGCCCGACGCCGAACTCGACGGCCGGGCCCGCCGCCGGGGAGGCAACCCTGGGGTGGCCGGATGGGTCTTACCGGAAGAGCACATCTTCCCGAAGCACGCGGAGTTCCTCAAGGCCCTCGTCGAGGCGGGGGGCCGGGTGGGGGTCGGCGGGCACGGCCAGCTCCAGGGCTTGGCCTACCATTGGGAGTTATGGTCGATCCAGGCCGGGGGCATGAGTCGGCATGATGCCCTCCGGGCTGCTACAATTCTCGGCGCGGAAGCCATTGGCCTGGAACGGGATCTGGGCTCGATCGAGGCCGGCAAGCTGGCCGACCTGGTCGTGCTGGACCGAAATCCGCTCGACGACATTCGAAACTCGAAGGCAATCCGGTACGTGATGAGGGGCGGCCGACTCTACGATGGGGAAACCCTCGACGAGGTCGCCCCGAACCCCCGACCATTGCCGACACCCTGGTGGCGCGACTCGGCGCCCCGGACCGCGGCTGGCATTCGTTGACCCTCAAACCTCGACTCGAAGGTTCCATGCGTCGGTACCCACACCTCCTCCTCGGCCTGGCCGCCGTCGCGACGGCGACGCCGGCCCTCGCCCAGGACAGCCTGCCCCTCGCCCCGGCTCGGGTGGCCAAGTTCACCACCTCCAAGGGAACCTGGCTCTCGCTCGACGTCAGTCCCGACGGCCAGCGAATCGTGTTCGACCTCCTCGGCGATCTCTACACCCTGCCGATCGCCGGCGGTCGAGCCACCCGGATCACCAGCGGAATGGCGTTTGACGCCCAGCCCCGGTTCAGCCCGGACGGCAAGCGTCTGACCTTCATTTCCGACCGCAGCGGGGGCGACAACGTCTACGTCGCCAACGCCGATGGCACCGGGATCCGCCGGATCACCTACGGCAACCAGGGCTGGTTCATCTCCCCCGAATGGATGCCCGATGGCAAGTACATCGTGGCCTCCGCCGCGGGCAGCGGGTTCGGCGCGCCGAAGCTGACGCTGTACGACGTCCAGGGCGGCACCGGGGTCATGCTCACCCGCAACACCGGCCCACTCGCGTTCTTCGGGGCGGCGCCCTCGCCGGACGGCCGGTTCATCTATTACGGCGTCCGCCAGGGCCCCTGGCAGTACAACGCCGCCATGCCGCAGTTCCAGGTCGGCGTCTACGACCGCCAGGCCGGAACCACCACCATCGTCACCTCGCGCTATGGCTCGGGCATGCGCCCGGCCGTGTCGCCCGACGGCAAGTGGCTGGTCTACGGCAGCCGCGAAGGCCAGCAGACCGGACTCCGGATCCGGGAATTGGCGAGCGGCGCCGAGAAGTGGCTCGCCTTCCCGGTCCAGCGCGACAACATGGAGTCGGTGCCCGATCTCGACGCCCTCCCGGGCTACTCGTTCGTCCCGGACGGCAGCGCCATCGTCACCACCTATGGCGGCGAGATCTGGCGAGTGCCCGTCAACGGCACCGCCGCGGTCAAGATCCCCTTTACGGTCGACGCCGAGGTGGCGGTCGGGCCGGAGGTCAAGTTCGAGTACCCGATCGAGGACACCCCGACCTTTACGGTCCGGCAGATCCGCGAGACGGTGCCGTCGCCCGATGGTCGGAAGATTGCCTTCACCGCGCTCGACCGGCTCTACGTGGCGGACCTGCCGAACGGAACGCCCCGCCGCGTTACCACCGCCGAGACCGGTGAGTACTACCCGGCCTGGTCGCCGGACGGCGCGTCGCTGGCGTACGTCACCTGGGACGGGACCGACGGGGCCCTGATGCGGGTGGACCTGAGCGGCGGGCAGCCCCGGCGGTTGTCCACGGCCAACGCGTTCTGGCAGGTGCCGGCGTGGTCGCCCGATGGCCGCCGGATCGTGGCCATCCGGTCGGATGCCCGGAACCTGAAGGAGCAGGTCGACCCCTTCATCGGCGACGGTCAGGGGGCCGAGTTCGTCTGGGTTTCGGCGCAGGGCGGTGAGCCCACCTCGATCCGCCCCACCGGCGGCAACCTCGGGGCGCCGCACTTCACCGCCGACCCGAACCGGATCTACCTCTACGGGTTCTTCCCGCCCGCGCCCGGCGGGCCGCCGCAGGGCTTCGTGGCCGCGCTGGCCTCGATGCAGTGGGACGGCACCGACCTGAAGCAGCACCTCCAGGTAACCGGCCCGCTGCCGCTCGGATTCGGCGCCCCGGAAGGCCGGAAGTACCGGGAGCCGTTCGCGCCCCGGGAGCCGTCGACCTCGATGGGCGATCTCCTCCCGCCCAATTTCTTCGACGCCCGGGAGCCCACCGTCCAGGGTCCCCGCGCCGACGTGATCCGCATGGCCCCGAAGGGCGACCTCGCGCTCGCGGCCTTCGGCAACGACGTCTACGTGGTTCGGGTGCCGCAGATCGGCGGCGCCGTGCCGACCGTGTCGGTGGCCAAGATGGACAGCTCCGCCACCCGGTCGCTCAAGCTGACCGACATCGGGGGCGAGTTCCCCACCTGGAGCGCCGACGGTCGCACCATTCACTGGTCGATCGGCAACGCGTTCGTGTCCTATGACGTGGAACGGGGTCTGGCGGTCGACGACAGCCTCAAGGCCGCGGGCGCCGACACCACCACCCGGATCCGGAACCAGTATCAGCCGGTCGAACGGCGGATCGCCGTCAGCGCCCAGCGCGACATCCCGCAGGGCACCGTGGTCCTCCGCGGCGCCCGGGTGGTCACGATGCGCGGCGCCGAAGTGGTCGAGAACGCCGACGTGGTGGTCCGCAACAACCGGATCGTCAGCGTCGGCGCCCGCGGCTCGGCCCCGGCCGACGCCCGGGTCATCGACGTCGCCGGCAAGACGATCATCCCCGGCTTCGTCGACACCCACTCCCACATGTGGCCGGCGTGGGGCATCCACTGGCAGCGTTCGTGGATCTACGACGCCAACCTGGCCTACGGCGTCACCACCACCCGCGATCCCCAGACCAGCACCACCGACGTGCTGAGCTACCAGGATCGGGTCGAGGCCGGCACCATGAGCGGCCCCCGGGTCTACTCCACCGGCCCCGGCGTCTTTGCCGGCGACCGGATCGGGACCCTCGCCAAAGCCCGAAGCGTCCTCAAGCGCTACAGCGAGTATTACGACACCAAGACCTTCAAGATGTACATGGCGGGCAACCGCGAGACCCGGCAGCACCTGATCGCCGCCTCGCGCGAGCTCAAGCTGATGCCGACCACCGAGGGCGGTCTCCAGTTCGCGCTCAACATGACCCACGCCATCGACGGCTACCCGGGCATCGAGCACACCATCCCGCTCTACCCGATGTACGATGACGTGATCCAGCTCCTCAAGACCTCGGGGACGGTCAACTCGCCCACCCTGCTCGTCACCTACGGCGGGCCCTGGGCCGAGAACTACTTCTACTCCCGCGAGGACGTGGTGGGCGACAAGAAGCTCCGCCACTTCACCCCGGCCGAAGAGTTCGACGCGAAGACCCGCCGGCGGGCCGCGGGCCCCGGTCCTTCGGGCTGGGTCCACGAGTCCGAAGTGATGTTCCGGAAGCACTCGGAGTTCAACAAGCGGCTGCTCGAGGCCGGCGCCTGCACCGGCGTCGGGAGCCACGGCCAGCTCCAGGGTCTCGGCTTCCACTGGGAACTCTGGGCCATGGCCAGCGGCGGCATGAAACCGATCGACGCGATCAAGGCCGCCACGCTCTGCGGGGCGCAGGCCATCGGGTTGGGCCGCGATCTCGGCTCCGTCGAGGCCGGCAAGCTGGCCGACCTGATCGTCCTCGACCGCAATCCGCTCGAGAACATCCGGAACACCAACACCGTCAAGTTCGTGATGAAGAACGGTCGCCTCTACGAGGGCGACACCATGAACGAGATCTGGCCCCGGCAGAAGCCGGCGGCCGACGAACCGTGGCGTCACGCGGCGCCCACCTCCGCCACCGGCAGTCGGTGAGGCGCGCCATGACCGACATCCAGAAGCTCAGCGAACCCATGCTCCGACCCATCGTCCGGATCGCGCCCCTGGCCGCGATCGCGTTCGGCCTGGTGGCCGCCCCTCTCGCCGCGCAGGGCCCGGGTGGGCCCGGCGGCCCCGGCGGACCGCCGCCCAAGCCCCTGCCGCTCGAAGCCAAGCGGAAGGCCGAGTTCACCACCACCAAGGGGACCTGGATCTCGCTCGACGTCAGTCCCGACGGGCAGACCATCGTCTTCGACCTCCTCGGCGATCTTTACACCATGCCGATCGGCGGCGGCAAGGCGACGCCCCTCACCACCGGACTGGCGTTCGACGGTCAGCCCCGGTTCAGTCCCGACGGCAAGTCGATCGTCTTCGTCTCCGACCGGAGCGGCGGCGACAACGTCTACACGATGACGCTGGACAAGCGGGACACCACCCAGCTGACCCAGGGCAACGGCAGTCAGTACATCTCGCCCGAATGGTCGCCCGACGGGAAGTACATCGTCGTGGCCCGCGGCGGCGGGACGTTCCCGGCTTCCAAGCTGCATCTCCTGCCGGTGGACGGTGGCGCGGGCTTCCCGCTCATTCCGCCCACCCCGCAGAACGCCCAGATCAAGACCCTCGGCCCGACCTTCAGTCCCGACGGCCGTTACATCTGGTTTGCCGGGCGCTCCGGCGACTGGCATTACAACGCCATCTTCCCGCAGTACCAGATCGGCCGGTACGACCGCGAAACCGGGACCCTTACCCAGCTGACCAGCCGCTACGGCTCGGCCTTCCGACCGGCCGTGTCGCCCGACGGGAAGTGGCTCACCTACGCCTCGCGGCACGAGGCCAACACCGGGCTCCGGCTCCGGAACCTGGCCACCGGCGACGAGGACTGGCTGGCCTATCCGATCCAGCGCGACGACATGGAAGGGCGTTCGACGCTGGACGTGATCCCCGGCTACTCCTTCACGCCCGATTCGCGCGCGGTCATCATCTCCTACGGCGGCGAGATCTGGCGCGTCCCGGTCGACAAGTCGGCCCCCGTCAAGGTGGCGATGAGCGTCGACGTGAAGGCCGACGTCGGCCCCGAGGTCAAGTTCGCCTATCGGGTCGACACCACCGCCAACCTGGTGGCCAAGCAGATCCGCAATCTGGCCCCGTCGCCGGACGGGAAGCGGCTCGCCTTCGTCGCGCTCGATCGCCTCTACGTGATGGACCTCCCCTCGGGCACCCCGCGGCGGGTTTCCTCGGCCGACGTCGGTGAGTTCCAGCCCGTCTGGTCGCCCGACGGCAAGACCCTGGCGTGGATCACCTGGGGCGACGCGGCCGGCGGTCACATCATGAAGGCGGCCATGGACGGCCGCGTCATCACCCCGGTCCAGGTCACCCGGACCGCGGCGCTCTACAGCAATCCGGCGTTCAATCCGGATGGCTCCCGGATCGTGGCCACCCGGAACGCCGCCCGTGAGCTGGTCGAGGCGTCGGGTCACGGCGGCAACCCCTCCGGTGGCGATTTCGTCTGGGTGCCCACCGCCGGTGGCGAGGTCACCCAGATCGCGCCGACCGCGGGGCGCGACGTCGCCCACTTCGTGCGGAGCCAGCCGGATCGGATCTACGCTTCCGGCTTCGGCGAAGGGCTCGTCTCGTTCCGGTGGGACGGCACCGACGTGAAGAACATCGTCCGGGTCGTCGGCCCGACGCCGTTCGCCGGTGGCATCGGCGGCACGTTCCTCGAGCCCGAGGGCGAGATGATGTTCCTGCCCCGGCGGATCGCGCCGGTCGGCGCGGACGTGGTCCGCGCCGCGACCCAGCTCGAAGGCGGGGCGCCGTTCCTGCCGGCGTCGCTGATCATGATTTCGCCGGAGGGCGACCGGGTCCTGGCTCAGGTGCTCCGCGATGTCTACGTCGCTCCGCTCGTCAAGGTGGGCGGCCCGACGCCGATGTTCAACGTGATGGGCGGCGGCGGGGTCCCGCTTCGGAAACTGACCGACGTGGGCGGCGAGTTCCCGGCCTGGTCCCATGACGCCAAGACCGTCCACTTTGCCCTCGGCAACGTGCTGTTCAGCTACGACCTCGAGCGGGCCAAGGTCGTCGACGACAGCCTCAAGGCCGCCAATCGCGCCAAGGCCGACAGCGCCCGGGTCAAGCAGTCGATCCAGGACAGCGTCAAGACGCTCAAGGCCCGGGGCGACAGCCTGATCAAGGCGCTCCAGCCGGTGCCCGATTCGATCAAGGTCAAGATCTTCGACCTCGAGACCCGGCTCACCGCCGACTCGGTCCGGGCCGCTCGGGCCAAGGCCGATTCGGCCAAGGCCAAGGCGGATACCACCAAGGCCAAGGCCGATACCACCAAGAAGGCCGATCCGGCCAAGAAGGACGACAAGCCGGGTTACAAGCCGGTCGAACTGACCATCAAGGTCGAGGCGCCGCGCGACCTGCCCAAGGGCGTGCTCGTGCTCCGCGGCGGTCGGGCCGTCACCATGAAGGGCAAGGAGATCATCGACAACGCGGACGTGGTGGTCCGCGACAACCGGATCATCGCGGTCGGCCCCCGCGGGCAGGTGGCGGTGCCGTCCGGGGCCCGGATCGTCGACGTCTCCGGCAAGACGATCATGCCCGGCATGATCGACGTCCACTACCACGCTCAGTGGCTCATTCCCGAAGTGCACCCGGGGCAGGCCTGGCAGTACCTGACCACGCTGGCCTACGGGGTCACGACCACTCGCGACCCGCAGACCGCCACCAGCGACATCCTGAGCTATCAGGACCGGGTCGAGACCGGCGGAATGATCGGGCCGCGGATCTACTCCACCGGCCCCGGCCTGTTCGCGGGAGACAACATCCGCGACGCCGAACACGCCAAGACGTTCCTGAAGCGCTACGCCCAGTACTGGGACACCAAGACGCTCAAGATGTACATGTCGGGCAACCGGCAGCAGCGTCAGTGGATCATCATGGCGGCCAAGGAACTGGGCATCATGCCCACGACCGAGGGCGGGATCGACTTCCGGCTCAACCTGACCCACGCGATGGACGGGTACCCGGGCATCGAGCATGCGCTGCCGGTCACGCCGATCTTCGAGGACGTGGTCGGGCTGTTCAAGACCAGCCAGACCACCAACGCGCCGACCCTGCTGGTGTCGTACGGCGGACCGTTCGGCGAGAACTACTTCTACGCCACCGAAGACGTCATCGGCGACAAGAAGCTGGCCACCTTCATGCCGAAGGGGCAGATCGACGCCCGGGCGCTCCGCCGCGGCGGTGAGGGCTACCAGCAGGGCGGGTGGTTCCACAAGGACGAGTACGTGTTCTCCCGGCACGCCGAGTTCATCAAGAAGTTGATCGAAGGCGGGGCTCGGGCCGCGGTCGGTGCCCACGGACAGATTCAGGGCATCGGGAACCACTGGGAACTGTGGGCCATGGCATCCGGCGGGCTGTCCAACCACGACGCGCTGCGAACCGCCACCATCTACGGCGCCGAGGCGATCGGGATGGGCCAGGATCTCGGCAGCCTCGAGGCCGGCAAGCTGGCGGACATCCTGGTGCTCGACAGGAATCCGCTCGAGGACATCCGGAACACCAACAGCATCCAGTACGTGATGAAGAACGGCAGGCTCTACGAGGGTGCCACGCTGAACGAGATCTATCCACGGACTCGGCCGCTGGCCCGTCAGTGGTGGGCCGATGGCCCGCCGGCGACGGCGGCGGGGCTCAAGTAGACTTCGAGCCACGCGGCGGCGGAGCGGGGCGGGCCTGACGGCCCGCCCCGCTTCGTTTTCATCCCTCCACCATCGTCACCCAGAGGCGGTCGAACGCGACCCGGATCAGCGCCGGTGGCTCGCCCAGCAGGAGCTGGAACTCGAGCCCCTCGAGCATGGCGGCCAGGGCCAGCGGATCGGCCAGGGAATCGTCCGGAATGCCGAGCGCGGCGGCGACGGCCGCGTGGATCCGGGTCGGGTCTTCCGGGCGCCGGGTCGGGTATCGATGGCTCGCCAGCCCGAACGCGGCGCGCGTCAGCCCGGTCCGGACGTCGTCGGTGATCACGCTCCAGAGCCGGTCGAGGGCCACGGTCCCGCCGGCCTGCAAGGCGGCCAGTCGGCGCTCCATCCGCCGGTCGGCCACCGCGAGGCCGGTGGCGGCGAGGAGCGCGGGTCTGGTTTCGAAATGGTGGATGACCAGCGCCTTGGCACAGTCCGCCAGGTCGGCCACTCGTTGGATGGACCAGGCGTCGAGGCCGGCATCCATGGCCAGGCGGACTGATCCGTCGAGGATCCGGTCGCGGGCGTTTCTCATGGCCTCATCATAGCCATGACCAACCGATCGGTCAATATCATAAGATGTTGATTTTGATGCATTTGTGCCGCAACGATGGAGTCAGGAGCTTGAGTAGCCACCTGCGGTCACCCTGGATCCGGTTTCGGGCACTCCTTTCGGGGGCCGGTCCCATGCGCAACCGAGCCGGCCGCAGACTGGTCTAAGGAGCATCGCCACTCCGCGTAGCCCGTGAGCCGGGACCACGGCCACCCAGGTTGCCAAGAGCCACGGCAGGGCCGCCCGCATCATGGGCGGGTGGCCGGTTCCCAATCCTCGAGCTCGGGACTTCCATGATTCGGATTCTGACCGCCGTCCTGCTGGCCAGCTGCGTCGCCGCGGGGCGGGCCGACGCGCAAGAACAGCCCTTCCAGTTCGAGACCGCCGGCTTGAGCACTTTCTGGAAAGTGTTCGACCGACTTCGGGCCGATCAGGAGCCGACCGACGCCGAGTGGGCGGAACTCTGGGCCGCGCCGGGGTACGCGGTCCTCGAGGCTCGCGAGCGGCGCCGGGCTTCTTTGACGCGGGCGTTTCGGTTGGCCTTCCGGCCTTCGCTGGCCGATTCGCTGGCCCTCGAGCTGGGACGATCCGGCTGGCTGCAGCGGGCGCTCCGCCACGCCACCGAGGTCGCGGCCAACCGCGACAGTGTCACCAGGTTCGTGGCCGCGCTGACCGCGAGCGAT
>JAEUJH010000598.1 GCA_016794825.1 Gemmatimonadota bacterium | reverse complement strand
CCTTCTGCGCGGCCTCGAGCATCGGCGCCAGCTGCTCGGTCGAAATCCCGAGCACCTGCGCCGCCGACGACACGTCGCGCTGGGTCCGGAGCGCGGCGTTCGGCACGGCCAGGACGCTGTCCCGGCGGCCGATGTGGAGTTCGACGTCGGCGTTCATGCCCGGCTTGAGGAGCCCGTTCCGGTTGTCGATCCGGACCAGGACCGGGAACATCGTGACGTTCTGGAGCGTCTCGGCCTGGGGCTCGACCTTGAGCACCTCGCCGTTGAACGGCTGATTCGGATAGGCGTCCACCGTGACGGTGGCGCGGAGCCCCGGCCGGATCTTGCCGATGTCGGTCTCGTCCACCAGCGTCCGGACCTGGACCAGCGACAGGTCCGCCATCTTGAGGAGCACCGTCCCGCCGCCCACGTCGCGGGTCGGCGACGAAATGACCTGGCCGCGCTCGACGTTCTTGGCGATGACCGTTCCGGTGATCGGCGAGAGGACGTCGGTGTCCTCCATGGCGATCCGGGCGTTCTCCACCGACACCTGGGCGTTGATCACCTCGGCCTTGGCATTGGCGAGCGCCAGGACGGCCGACTCGTGTTCCTGTTCGGTGATCGACTGCGACTTGAACAGCTCGTCGGACCGGCGCTTCTGCGCGTCGGCGTTCTGGAGCCGGGCCTTGGCCACGTCGAGCGCGGCCTCGGCCTGATTCAAGGTGTTCCGGGGGCTCCGCTGATCGACCCGGACCAGGAGCTGGCCCCGGGTGACGGTGGCGCCGGTCTCCACCTTCATCTCGAGAATTTCGCCCGAGGCCTTCGACTTGACCTCGACGACGGTGTCCGGCTGGATCGTCCCGTTGGCCTGGGCCGAGACGACGATGTTCCGTCGTTCGACCGGCACGGCCTGATAGACGACCGACTGGACTTCCTGCTTCTTGCACCCGAGGACCGCCACGGCGACCATCGGGATCAACCACGCTCGCGCCATCGTCACTTCTCCGTCATGAAGTCGCGCTCGACCCGGCCGTCGCGCAGGTGTACCTGCCGCCGGGCGTGCGCCGCAATGTCCAGCTCGTGGGTCACGAGCACGATCGTCTGGCCCTCGTTGTGGAGATTCTCGAACAGCTGGAGGATCTCCTCGCTCGTCTTCGAGTCCAGGTTGCCCGTGGGCTCGTCGGCCAGGATGATGCTGGGCGAGTTGACCAGCGCCCGGGCAATGGCCACCCGTTGCCGCTGACCGCCCGAGAGTTCGTTGGGCCGATGCTGCATCCGCTCGCCGAGGCCGACCCGGCCGAGGGCCGCCTGGGCGGCGGCCCGCCGTTCCTTGGCCCCGATCCCGGCGTAGACCATCGGCAGCTCCACGTTCTGGAGCGCCGTGGCCCGCGGCAGCAGGTTGAAGGTCTGGAACACGAACCCGATTTCCTTGTTCCGGATCCGGGCCAGCTGATCGTCGCCGAGTTCGGAGACCCGGTAGCCGTTGAGCCAGTACTCGCCGGCGCTCGGGGTGTCGAGGCAGCCGATCACGTTCATCAGGGTCGACTTGCCCGAACCCGACGGGCCCATGATGGCCACGAACTCGTTGCGACGGATGGTGAGGTCGACGCCGCGGAGGGCCCGGACCGTCTCGCTGCCCATCACGTATTCGCGTTCGAGGTGCCGCACCACGATCACCGCGTCGCGCGGGACGTCGGCTGGCAGCATGGCCATCCGTTCGGCGGTCGTTTCGATTCCGGCAGTCGTCATAATCTCCGTCCGATCAGGGCCTGGATCTGGGCTTTGGCGCGAAGGTAGTCGAAGCGGGCGTTGACGGCGTCGACCTCCGACTGGGTCAGCGCTTCCTGCGAGGTGAGCACGTCGACGATGGTGGCGACGCCGAGCCGATACCGTTCCTGCTGGACCCGGAGGTCTTCGGTCGCGGCGGCGAGGCTGGTCTGGGTGATCTGGATCCGGACCTTGGCCGCCTCGAACTCGGCCAGCCGGGCGGTCAGGCTGGCCACCACCTGCCGCCGGGCCTCGCCCGCCGAGGCCTCGGCGTTCTCGGCGTTGGCCCGGCTGTTGGCGATGTTCTGTTCCCGGGTAAACCGGTTGAAGACGTTCCAGTTGACCGCCAGCGTGGCCTGGCGCTGCTGGAGGAACTTGTAGTCGTTCTGCTCGCTGGCGTTGACGGAGTTGGAGCCGTTCAGCGTCAGGGTCGGCCAGTAGCCGGCTCGCGACACGCCGATGGCCGCCTGCGCCGCCCGGGCCGACGCCTCGGCGGTCCGGACCTGGGGCGATCGGCTCAGCGCCTCGACCCGGAGCGCGGTGGTGTCGAGATCGGCGGTCAGGCGGTAGAAGCTCGAGTCGTCGGTGGCCGCCACCGGACCGGCGGCGCCGACCAGCCGGCCCAGATTGGCCTCGGCGGTCGACAACTGGGTGGCGGCGTTGATGAGCTGGATCCGGGCGTTGCCCAGCGTCACCAGCGACCGGAGCGAGTCGGACCGGATGGCCGCGCCGGCGCGGAGCCGGGCGATCGACACCTTGAGCTGCTCGTCGGCCCGGCGGACGCTGGCCTC
>JAEUJH010000579.1 GCA_016794825.1 Gemmatimonadota bacterium | reverse complement strand
CTTTCGTCCTTGACGTTAACGCCCGGCTCCGCGGTTTCAATGACCCTTGGCGCCGGGGTCGGTCGTCTCGCGGGCCGGACCTCGAGAGCGTAGTCGGTGGAGCGGTCTGGGCCGGATCGAGCCGCGCCGGTATTTTCTGGTCCAGCCCCGAGGGAGGCGGCATGGAACGTACCTCAGCGTTGCGCGCCGTTCGGTTGCTCCACACCGTGGTCTGGGCCGGGTTTGCCTCCTGCGTGGTGGTGATTCCGTTCCTGGCGTGGGCGCGGCAATTTCGGCCCGCCGTCATCGCCAGTGCCGCGGTGATGGTGGAGGTCGGGATCCTGGCCTGGAACGGATGGCGGTGTCCGCTGACCCCGATCGCCGCCCGCTACACCGAGGACCGGCGGCCGAACTTCGACATCTATCTTCCCGAGTGGCTGGCGCGGTACAACAAGGAGATCTTCGGAAGCCTCTATGTCGGTGGGTTGGCGACCTTGCTCGGTCGATGGATGGGGTGGTTTTGAAGCATCCCGTCAGGGACCCGCGAGACGACGCTCGATTTCCCAGGCGTGGGCCAAAGCGTGCCAAACCACTCGCCGAACGAAGAACCGGACCGGCCACCGGGTTCCACCTCGCGGACCCCTCGCCGGTAGTTCGCCCCGCAGGGCGGCGCCAAGCGCGGCGAGAACCGCCGCGCGCGTGTCGTCGAGACTGGCGGCCGCACGACCCGGCTGTTTCCAGCCGATGGCGGCCAGATGGCCAGCGTCGGCATCGACGACATGCCGGACGATCGATTCGAGATTCCGACCGCCGCCACGCGGCCCCTTCTGAAGGACCTTGCCTTCGGCTCGCTTCCGGGCCGCATCGAACCCGCGCCAACCCGCTCGGATCAGCCGTTCGAACCGGGCGCCGTCGCCCACGGCGACCGGGGCACGATCGGCGGAGGGAATGACGCCGAGGGCGCCAAAGTCGGTGGTGGCGTTTCCGACCAGGCGCTCCACCACGCGAAGTTCGGAAGTCCGGGCAGGCACCGAAAACCCGAACCGGTCGGGCCGAACGACTGCGGCGTATCGGGGAGCGTGGTCGACGAGGGCGCCCAGCGCGGAGGATTCATCCGGACCGTGACGGCACCAGCCAGGCCAATCGATGGCGCCCGCGAAGACCCGTTTGGCACCGACCTCCAGGTAAATCTCGTGCCCCATGCTCGAGTGGGATTGGGATGATGGGTGGGCGGTCAGGCGTCGGCGCCGGACCCGAAGGAAGCAGCCCGTCACGGACTCCGTGACGGGCTGATCGACCATCGCGCCTAACGGCCAGTCTACATCGGCTCGTCGGCCGACGGACCGTAGACTCCCGGCACGGGCACGTCCTTGAGCCGGAGGTACACGCCGAGCTGGGCCCGGTGATGGTAGACGTGGTTCATCGCGAACGACCGGATGACCGCGATCTTGGGCATCGTGAAGTAGACCTGGTCGCCGTTGCGGAGGGTCCAGGGCTTCAGGAACTCCTCGTCGCTGGCCGCCGCGATGGCCGCGCGGCCCGCCTTGGCCCCGGCCTCGAACGCGGCAACGGTGGCGGCGGTCGACCCGAACGCGGTCGGGGTATATCCCTTGGCGAAGTCCAGCTCCGAGGTGCTCAGCGTCAGCGCCGCCCAGCCGGGAAGCTCCGCGATGTGGGCCGCCAACCGCCCCATGGTCATCGACTTGGGATGAGGAGTCCAGTTCTCGTGGGCCTCCGGAACGGCTTTGAGGACCTTGATGGTGCTCGCCACTTCATTGTCCCACTCGCCCAGCAACGATTGTGCGATCGACATCGGTACTCTCACTGGCTTGGTGTTGGAACTAGGACCCGAATAAGTACCGAAGATAGTAGCCCAATCCGGCCGGCTGTCAATCACCCCCCGGCGGGTCGGCAGCCGGATCGAGGGCTGCCCTCCATATTGAACCATGGCCACGCCCCACCGCCCGATGACCGAACCACTCCCCATCCTGCCCCTCGCCCGCCCCGCCTCCAACGAGGAGATCCGCGACCTGGCCCGCGTCCTCGTCGACGCCGTCTCGTCCGGAGCGGCGGTCAGCTTCCTCGCTCCCCTGTCGCTCGAGGCCGCCGAAGCGTGGTGGCGGAACGCACTGGCCTCGGCACCGGAACGGACCATCGTGCTGGTGGCTCGGGATCGGGAGGGCATCGTCGGGACGGTCCAGGTCCAACCGGCCTGGGCGCCGAACCAGCCCCACCGCGCGGAAGTACTCAAGCTGCTCGTCCATCGGCGGGCTCGCGGCCGGGGAGTCGGAACCGGATTGATGGAGGCGATCGAGGCCGCGGCGCGGGCCGCCGGATTCCGGCTCCTGACCCTGGACACCAAGCACGGCGACACCGCCGAGCGGCTCTATCGGCGGCTGGGGTGGACCACGCTGGGAACGATCCCTGGCTACGCGCTCGATTCGGACGGCACCACCCACGGTGCCACGTTCTTCTACAAGCACCTCACCTGAGCCGGCCCGGATCGGCCACGGCGCGGATCAGGTAGCGCGGGACCAGTTCCTCCCGGAACTTCCGCCAGATCCGGTACTGGTTGTAGTTGCCGGCCGTGAACGCCACCACGAGATCGAGTTCCGGCACCACGAGAACGAGCTGGCCGCCGTTGCCGCTGGCCTCGTACTCGCGGTACTTCCGCCCGTTCCACTCGAGTTCGAACCGGTGCCAGCCGAAGCCGTCGGATCCGCCGTCCGCGGTCGCCATCTGATGGGCCGTCGACTGGCGGACCCAGCGTTCGCCAACCACCGCCCGCCCCCGCCACCGACCGCCGTCGAGGTAGAGCTGGCCGAGTTTGAGGAGGTCGCGCGGGAGAAGGCGGAGGCCGCCACCCGAATAGCCCTCGCCGTCGGGCATCAGGTTGACGTGATACCGGGCAATGCCGAGAGGTTGAGCCAGGCTCCGATCGAAGACCTCCGGTAACCACTGCCCCGTGGCCCGCCGAATGACGGCGCCGGTCAGGTTGAGCGTCCCCGAGCAGTAGGCGTATCGGGAGCCAGGGTCGATCGCCATCGGCAGATCGAGGATGAAGCGGTACCAGTCGGGCTGCTGCCGTTGTCGCTGGAGCCGATCCTCGTTGCCCGGGGACGCGGCGTCGTTGTCGTCGCAGGCCAGCCCGGTGGCATGGGTCAGGAGATGACCGACGGTAATCCCGGCCTTCCGCGGATCGTCAGGAATGACACCGAGATACGGGTAGACGGCCGTCGCCATGGTGAACGGGCTGGGCTGCCGATCCATCGCGATGCCGGCCAGGATCGACGTGACGGTCTTCGAGGCGGAGCGAAGGTCGTGGGGGCGGTCGGCGGAGTAGCCGAAGAAGTACTCCTCCAGCACCAGTCGACCCCGTCGCGCCACCAGGACCGAGTGAA
>JAEUJH010000434.1 GCA_016794825.1 Gemmatimonadota bacterium | reverse complement strand
CGGTGACGTACGCGAGCGAACTGTCGCTGGTGTTGAGGCACTTGAAGACCCGGACGTAGCCCTCGTCCCACTGGATGACACCGTCCCGATTGGAATCGAGCACCTGGAAGTCCAGGCGGGTGCAGGGCCGGTTGGTGCCGGTGTTGCCGCCGGTGATGTCGTAGTCGCCGCCCACGACGTCGGCGTCCTGGGCATAGGCCTGCATCGTGGCCAGCTGGGCCGCGGTGGGCCAGGCCAGCGCGCTCGCGCCGGTGGTGGAGCCCTGGGTAAAGTTGCCGGAGCCGCTGTTGGAAATGCTGCCGACCACCGTTACGGCGCCGAAGAAGTCGACCTTGGGGGTGCCGCAGCCGCTCTGGAGCTGGAGGTTGTGGTTGGAGTGGAACGGCCCGGCAATCGACTCGCCGCAGCCGTACACGACGCCGGCGTTGCTCCACAGGTTGATCGCCACCGCGAACCGGGACCACGACTCCTGGGTAAAGAGGCCGCGCCGCGCCGCCACCGAGCCCCGGGGGTCGTTGATGACCGAGAGAATGCTCATGAAGTTGCTGCCGTACTGCCCCGCCGTGGCGGGCCCGCCGGTCCGGCCACCCGTCTTCCCGGCGTAGACCGTCCGGGTATAGCCGCTGACGGTACCGCCCTGGGCGTCGACGATGGTGCTGGCCGGGACGATCTGGATGTAGCCCGTGTCGGGCAGGATCGTCGGGGCCCGGTTGATCGAGTCGCGCGCCACCTCGAGGCCGGCGTCCGCCAGGGAGTGGAGGGCCGCCTCCTTGGCGTTGAACTTGGCCGTCAGGGTGCCGCTGCCGGCGATCATCACGCCGCCGATCGCGAGCGCCGCGACCGCCAGGGTGATGAGCAGCGTCAGGATCAGGGCGATCCCGCGTTCGTTCCGGATCGAGCTCATGGGGTGATCTCCCGGGCTACGGAGCCGTCTGGGTGACACTGGAAATCGTCGACTGACTCGGGGTGCAGTCCTGCGCCGCGATCCCGAAGTCGTAGGCCGCGCCCGTCAGAAGGCCGGCGATGGTGACCGAATACGCCGTGGTCGTATCCGCCCGCACCATCATGAGCGGGTCGGTCCAAACCGTGGCCGTGTCGTCGCGCTGATAGAGGACGTACTGCCGGACGTCGTATTCGCCGTTACCGTGGTCGGGCGACCGGGTCCAGTTGAGAATGATGGTCCCGCTGCCGGGAACGGTGTCCTGGACCGCCGCGAACGTCGCGGGGCCGAAGGGCGAGCGCCCGCAGACGTTGGGCGACGGCAGCCCGTTGTTCGGGACCTGGATGACCTGGGAGAAATCCCGGGTCCGTTCTTCCGAGCCGGTCTTGCCGTTGGTGACCCGGATGTTGATCCGGATGGCCCGGACGCTGTCGGGCCGGACGGCATTGGCCGTGTCGGCCGACGTGAATGAAGACGTGAGGACCAGTCGCTTGAGCGGGAGCAGGGAACCGCTCGCCACGAGGACGGTATCGGCGCCCGACGACAGCCGCCGGGCCAGGAAGTACTCGAGGAACGGCCGGCCCGGGTACGCCAGGATGTTGCGGGCGATGTACTCCTCGGTGCCCGCGTTGGTCCGCTCCCAGAGGATGTAGTCGTCCGACCGGGTGGTGCTCGAGTCGGGCGCGAACCAGAAGATCTTGGTCTCCGCCGGGCTGGTAGCGCCGTTGCCGAGGACGAAGGTCTGGGCCGGGTAGGTGTACGCCGGCGACGAGTTGGGGATCACCGTGGCGTCGCCGACCTGCCAGGCCTCGGCCATCCGGGTGGCGACCGACGGATTCCAGTTGACCGCCCACCGGTAATTGGTGGTGTCGACCTCGGTGTAGTCGGTGTTGAAGGCGATCACGTTGTCGGCGCCGAAGACGAGCATCGGCTGCTGGCCCGTGACGCCCGCGCCCAGGGTCCGCACCAGGCGCTCGACCTGGCTCACCGAGTATCGGGCGTTCTGGAGTAGATCCATCTTCTCCCCGCCCTTGATGAAGCTCTTGTTCTGGCTCTGGAAGAACATCACCGTGGTGCCCATGATCATGCTGAGCACGATCAGGGTCACCAGGAGTTCGACGAGCGAGAAGCCGGCCTCGCTCCCGCGACGGGTCCGTTGGGCGCTGGTCATCAGGGCCTCGCGATCACGGCGGTCAGGCTGACCGTGTCCTTGACGATGGTGGTGGTCGTGAACACCCGGACCGTCACCGTGGTCCGGTCCCGGGCCGGGGCGCCGGTCTGATCGCGGCTGACGAACGTCCGGCGGCGAATCATCGAGTACCCGGGGAACCCGGTGGTGTCGGCGCTGGCGCCGGTCCCGTATCGGGTGCTGAGGGACGCATAGCGCGGGTCGCCCCGGATCAGCTCGATCCGCTCCTTGGCGATGCTGGTCATCGTCGACAGGAGGGTGGCCTTGGCCGTGGCGTTCTGGAACTTGCCCATGAATTGGCCGAGGCTGATGACGGCGAGGCTCAAGAGCACCACCGCGATCAGCACCTCGATCAGCGTGAAGCCTTTGCGGTTCATCACATCCCCTTGACCCAGCTGCTGTTGAGGTAGCGGTACGAGGTGGCCCGACCCGTGGCCCGGGTGATCTCGAGCGCGCGGGCATCTTTATTGGTCCCGAGGTTGACGCCTCGGATCGAATTCAGGAAAATGACCCCCGCCTGGTCGGCGCTGCCGTCGCGCCGATAGACGATGGTGGTCAGTTCGTTGGTCGGGGACGGCGCCGGCAGGTCCGCGACGCTGTTCTTCTCGAAATTGACCCCGTCATCCAGCTGAACCACCCGCCGCCGCTCGCTCGAGGCGTAGGTCCCGTCGTTGTTGGCGTCCTCGTCGACGACCAGGCGGCGGTTGGTCCGATCGACGGTGACCTGGACGTTGTGTTGGAGGCTGACCGCCAGTCGCTGCGCGTAGGTGAGCTGGAGCGAGATGTTCCGCTGCTCCGCGTTGAGGCGGAACCGCATCCAGTCGAGCCGGGGAATGGCCAAGGCCGTGAGAATGCTCAGGATCACGATGACCCAGAGCAACTCACCAAGGGAGTAACCCCGGCGGTCGAGCATGACTGAACGAAATTGCATTGGCGCCTCCGGCCTGCGAACGACGCCCCGCCTCGAACCGAGCCGGGATTGCGCCATCCGCCTGGGATGAAGGAAGGTGGCAAAGTCCAAGCCACCGCGGACCACCCTCTAAGTTATTGCCGCGCCTAGGACTGTCGCACCTGCGCAACACGGGGGGATGGGCGGGAATACCGGGCAATACGCACTTTGCCTGACCGCGCAAATCGTTGCTTGCCCATGGGTTAGCCCACCTCTAAGTTTGGCGTCAGCAGCCCTGGCGCATTCGGCGCCTCCGGCCCCGTCCCGATCCCTGGTTCGATCATGGCAACTCAGTCCCTGATGGACAAGCTGGTCTCCCTCTGCAAACGGCGAGGGTTCGTCTTTCAGAGCTCCGAGGTCTACGGTGGCCTCGGCTCGGTTTGGGACTACGGCCCGCTGGGCGTCGAACTCAAGCGGAACGTCAAGGATCGCTGGTGGCGGGCCATGGTGCAGGCACGCGATGACATCGAAGGCCTCGATGCCGCGATCCTGATGCATCCGAAGGTCTGGGAAGCGTCCGGCCACGTGGCCGGCTTCACGGATCCGCTCGTGGACTGCCGGACCTGCAAGGCCCGGTTTCGGGCCGACAAGCTGGGCGACGCGCAGTGCCCCCAGAAGCCGTCGAAGCACCCCGGCGAACACTCGACCTGCGACCTGACCGAGCCGCGGCTTTTCAACCTCATGTTCAAGACGTTCATGGGGCCGGTCGAGGACTCGGCGGCGGTCATCTACCTTCGGCCCGAGACCGCCCAGGGGATCTACGTCAACTACCTGAACGTCCTCAACAGCTCGCGCCAGAAGATCCCGTTCGGCATCGCCCAGATCGGGAAGGCGTTCCGCAACGAGATCACCCCGGGGAACTTCGTCTTCCGGACCCGCGAGTTCGAGCAGATGGAAATGCAGTTCTTCGTGAAGCCGGGCCAGGACGACGAGTGGTTCGAGCGGTGGCGGGGCCTCCGGATGGCCTGGCACCACGACCTGGGCCTCCGTCCCGACAAGCTCCGGTGGCATCAGCACGGGCCGACGGAACTGGCCCACTACGCCCGGGCGGCCTACGACATCGAGTACGAGTTCCCGTTCGGCTGGCAGGAGATCGAGGGGATCCACAACCGGACCGACTTCGACCTCAAGCGGCACCAGGAATACTCGGGCAAGAAGCTCGAGTACTTCGAGCAGGCGTCGGGCGAGCGGTTCCTGCCCTTCATCATCGAGACCTCGGCCGGCGCCGACCGGGTGACCCTTACCGTCCTGGCCGACGCCTATCACGAGGAGGAGGTCGAGGGCGAGACCCGGGTGGTGATGCGATTCCATCCCGTCGTGGCCCCGATCAAGGCCGCGGTCCTCCCGCTCGTGAACAAGGACCGGATGCCGGAGATGGCCACCGAGCTGTACAACGACCTCCGGAAGCACTTCACCTGCTTCTTCGATGACAGCGGCGCCATCGGGCGGCGCTATCGGCGGATGGACGAGGTGGGGACGCCGTTCTGCGTCACCATCGACGGTCAGTCGGCGGAGGACGGCCAGGCCACCGTCCGCCACCGCGACACCATGGTCCAGGAGCGGATCGCCATCGGCCAGGTGCTGAGTTACCTCCAGGAGCGGCTCTAGCCGGCGGGCGGGTCCGGCCATGCAGCTCACCGAGTTCGAGGCGATGGTCCGCCGGCTGGCGGACGAGATTCCCGACGAGTTCCTCGACGGGATCGCCGAGATCGTGGTCTCGCCCCGGACGGTGGCCCATCCGGAGCGGAACGAGATCTTTACCCTGGGCGAGTGCATCCCGCTCCCGTCCACCTCCGACGACCCGGAGGCGATCCAGAGCCGGGTCGTCCTCTATCATGGGTCGTTCGAGGCCCTGGCGCGGGATCAGGAAGATTTCGACTGGCACCACGAGATCTGGGAGACCCTGACCCACGAGATCCGTCACCATGTCGAATGGCGGGCCCGGGAGCCGGCCCTCGAATCGCTCGACGAGGCCGTGGAGCACAACTATGCCCGGCTGGCCGGCGAGCCGTTCGACCCGGTGTTCTACCGGGACGGCGAGCGGCTTCCCGGCGGGCTCTTTCGGGTCGAAGACGATTATTTTATCGAGATGGAGCGGGACGGGGGGGCCGGGGCCATCCGGTTCCCTTGGGCCGGGCACCGATATCGGGTCAACCTCCCTTCCGACCTCGGTTTTCCGGCGTTCCTCTCGGTGCAGGGCCTCGAGGCGCCGCCCCCGGGCGAACTGGTGCTGGTGCTGGTGCGGCCCCCGAAGTTGCTCGACGTGTTGAAGGCGCCGGTTCCCGACCAGCGGGAGATCTGGGCGCAGGTCGACTAGGCACAAGGAAGGTGGCGGGCATGACGCGACGGATCGGTGGACTGGTGCTCGGGGCCCTGGCGGCCGCGACGATGGCGGCGGCGCAGGCGCCCGCCTACAAGGTGGGCGTGGTCAGCGAGTCGGGCGACATCGTGACCTGGTTCAAGCCCAACGGCGGAACCCTGGTGGTCGACCGGGTGGTGCCCGTCGGCATCATGCCCGCCGACATCGACGGTCCCCACAACATCACCGTCGCGCCGGACATGAAGTCGTACTTCGTCACCATCGCCCACGGGGTGCCGTTCGGGACGCTGTGGCGGTTCGACGCCGACAACGACTCCCTGATGGGCAAGGCGACGGTCGAACTCTTCCCGACCACCATCGCGATCACCCCGGACGGCGAGTTCGCCTTCGTGGCCAACTCCGACTTCCACGGCGACCGACCCCGGGTCAACGTGGTGTCGATCGTCCACGTGCCGACCATGGCCAAGATCACCGATCTGGCCGCGTGCGACATGCCGCACGGGGTCAAGGTGAACCACGCCGGCACCTTTGCCTACGTGTCGTGCATGAACAGCGACGAGCTGCTCGAGGTCGACATCAACACCTTCGCCATTTCCCGGCGGGTCAAGATCGGGAAGGGCCACGACATGAGCGCGATGGACCACACCAAGCCGGCCGCCCACGCGCAGCACCAGCCGGCCAGCGGTTCGAGCCCGGCGCCCCAGCCCGGGATTCTCGACAAGGAGTGCGCCGGGACGTTCGTGTCGGTGTCGCCCGACGACAAGCGACTCTATGCCGCGTGCAACTACGGGAACACGGTTCAGGTGTGGGACGCGGCCACCCTGACCCTGATCAAGGAAATCCCGGTCGGCACCGGGGCCTACAACGTCGAGCCGTCGCCGGACGGGTCGATGCTCCTGGTCACCAACAAGAAGGACCAGAGCTTCAGCCTGATCGACGCCAAGACCCTGACCGAGGTGGCCCGGATCAAGTCGACCAAGAAGATCGTGCACGGTGTCGCGTTCTCGCCCGACGGCAAGTATGCCTACGTGTCGCAGGAGTCGATCGGGTCCGATCCCGGCGCCGTGGACGTCGTCGATCTCGCCACCCGGAAGGTCACCAGCTCGATCCCGGTGCCGGCGCAGCCCACCGGAATCACCATCCTGAAACGGTAAGGCCATGGTTCACGAAACCGTCACGACGCTCGGCCCGGCCGACGTTTTTTCCCGGGCCAAGCACTTCTTCGCCGAGCGGGTGCCCCATCAGGCGGCATATCCGGAAAAGGAAGGCCCCGCGTATCTCTGTCTTCGGGGCCAGGGCGGGGAAGAGATCGCCATCGCCGTGTTTCCCGCCGGCGACGGCCATCGAGTCCGGGCCTCGACCCTGCTGTTCGATCAGTCGGTCGGTCGGTTCCTCGCCACCTTGCCCGGGAGCCCGTCATGAATCCGATTCCGGTCCGGGTCATGATCCTCGACACCTGGGACGAGATTGCCCTCAACGTCCCGCCGACCGCTCGAGTGGCGGACGTCAAGGCGCGGGCGCTGAGCCAGGCCCGCGTGGGCAAGGCGGCCGATGACTACCTGGTCAAGTTCCGTGGGGCCGAGGTGCCGGAAGGTGCCACCACGGTGAGCGAGGCGGGGATCGTCGCCAATGGCGCGTTGATCGTTCTGCCCCGCCGCCGAATTCCCGCCAAATAGCGGCGGAGCCGCCCGCCGTGGCGCTGGCGCCGATCTTTACCCATTCCCGGTGTCTCGATCATCGCGCCGGCCTCCATCACCCGGAGGCTCCGGCGCGACTTCGCGCCGTCCTCGACCGGGTTCAGGCCGTCGATCCGGGAGCCCTGCGGGAGGCGGCACCCGCGTCGCTCGAGGCCATCCGACGAGTCCACCCCGACGCCTATCTCGACCGACTGGCCGCCGTCGCCGCGGCGGGCGGCGGCAAGCTCGACCCCGACACCGCGATGAACGCGTGGAGCTGGGAAGCCGCGCTCGGCGCCACCGGCGCGGCCCTGGCGGCGCTCGACAGCGCGCTCGACGGGGTGCCCGCCTTCGCGGCCATCCGTCCGCCCGGCCATCACGCGCTGCTCGAGGCCTCGATGGGGTTCTGCCTCCTCGGCAACGCGGTCATCGCCGCGCGCGAGGCCCAGGCGCGGGGTCGAGACCGGGTCCTGATCGTCGACTGGGACGTCCATCACGGCAATGGCACCCAGGCGCTGGTCGAACGGGATCCGACCATCCGGTTCGTGTCGATGCATCAGTGGCCCCACTGGCCCTTCAGCGGCGCCGCCGACGAACGGGGCGTGGGCAACGTCTTCAACGTGCCGATGCGGGCGGCGCTGGCGCCGGAGGAGTACGTCGAGGCGCTCTGGCACGCGGTCGGGGCCGCCACGGCGGATTTCCAGCCTGACCTGATCGTGGTGTCCGCCGGGTTCGACTCGATGGCCGGCGACCTCCTTGGCGGGTTTACGCTCGAGCCGGAGCACTACGTGGCCTGGGTCGATCGGCTGCGGACTCGGTTCCCGGCGGTGCCGCTCGTGGCGCTGATGGAGGGAGGCTACGTCCCCGCGCGCCTGGCCGACGGCGTGGTGGCGGTGGCGGCGGCGCTCCGGTAGTGCTGGTGTCCGTCGGCGGTGCGCGCGGGGTGTCGCGGGTCTAGCTCGCGGCGGAGTTGCGCCGACCCGGACTTTGTATACAATTCTCGGGCGCCGGGAGTCCCCCGGACCGCCCCGATCCCACCACCCACCCGAAGAGACCATCGTGTCGACCCGTCTCCGGATCCAAGCCGAAGTCCTCCAGATCAAGACCAAGTACCCGTTCAAGATCGCCCGCGGGAGCCGGGACACCTACCGGACGCTCTTGGTCAAGGTGATCGATCAGGACGGCCTCGAGGGGTGGGGCGAAGCCACGCCCCAGATGTTCTACGGCGAGACGATCGAGACCGCGCTGGCGGCCCTCGAGGCCTACGCCACGGTCATGCCCTACGACGCGTTCCAGCTGGAAGACGCCGAGAAGGCCATGGAGACCTGGCTGATCGGGAACAACTCGGTCCGCGCCGCCCTGTCCACCGCGCTCCACGATCTGGTCGGCAAGCGACTCGGCGTGCCGGTCTGGAAGCTGTGGGGGCTCGACGCGGCCAAGGCGCCGATGTCGACCTTCACGATCGGGATCGACACGGCCGAGATGATCAAGAAGAAGGTCCGCGAGGCGGAGCAGTATCCGATCCTCAAGATCAAGCTCGGCCTCGACAACGACATGGAGATCCTCAAGGCAATCCGCGAAGTCACGGATCGCGAACTCCGGGTCGACGCCAACTGCGGCTGGACCCGGAAGCAGGCCATCCGGATGCTGCCCGTGCTGGAGGAGTACGGGGTGACGGTCCTGGAACAGCCGCTGGTGCCCGACGATCTCGAGGGCCTGGCGGCGGTGGCCAAGGCCTCGCGCATTCCCGTGGTGGTCGACGAAAGCTGCCTGACGGCGGCGGACATCCCGCGGCTGGTGGGTCTGGTCGACGGCATCAACATCAAGCTCGCCAAGACCGGGAGCCTCCGGGAAGCGCTCCGGATGATTTCCATCGCGCGAGCCCATCACCTGATGGTGATGGTGGGCTGCATGCTGGAGACCTCGATCGCGATCACCGCCGCGGCGCACTTCACCCCGCTGGTCGACATCGCCGACCTCGACGGCGCGGCCCTGCTGGCGCACGATCCGTACGTCGGCGCCACCATCGACAAGGGCCAGATCCGGCTGCCGGACGGTCCCGGACTCGGAGTCACCCTCCGCGGCTGATCCCTCCGCGGGTCAGTTCTTCGCCGCCGCTTCCGCGCGTTCGAGGAGGCGGCGGCGTTCGTTTTGGTCGATCAGCCGCCCCCTCGTCCAGACCGCTCGGATGTTCCGCGTGGCCGCGATCGATTCCAGCGGGTTGCCGTCGAGCAGCGCCAGATCGGCCACCTTGCCCGGAGCCACGGTGCCGAGCGAGTCGGTGGCGCCGAGGTAGCGGGCCGCCTCGAGGGTGGCGCCGCGGAGGGCCTGAAGCGGCGTCAGGCCGGCCTCGACCAGCAGCGCCAGTTCGTCGTGGATCGCGAAGCCCGGGAACGTGCCGGGGGTCGGGGCGTCGGTTCCCACCAGAATCGGAACCCCCGCCTCGGCCAGTTGGCGGGTGACGGCCTGCCGTTTCCGGAACAGGAACCGGGCCGCTTCCAATGCCTCGGGCGAGAAGGGCGGCAGCCGCATGACGACCTGCTGGAGTTGCCGGAGCGCCTCGCTCCGGTAGCGGGCGGTGGAGTCGGCGGCCGCGGCGGCCGGATCGAGTGCGGGGGTTCGAAGGACGAGCAGGGTCGGGTCGACCCAAGTCCCGTTGGCTCGCAACCGGGCGATGGTGGGCCCGAGGTCGGCCGGAGCGCAGGGGCCGAGGAGGAAGGTGAGGAGCCCGGTCGGGCGGATCGAGCGGGCCTCTTCGTC
>JAEUJH010000568.1 GCA_016794825.1 Gemmatimonadota bacterium | reverse complement strand
GGCCAACGCGGCCCCGTGGGTCGGGGTGTACAGCCGGTTTCCCCAGTACCGATCGCGCAACGCCAAGGTCAATCTGATCGAGGATCGGATCAACGACTGTTTTCGGCGGAGCCTCGACGGGAAGCCGCTGGCCCGGGACAGTCGGGAGATGACCGACATCATCGCCTACATGGCGTTTCTGTCGCGCGGCGTCGCGCCGCCGGGTGACGTGCCGGGCCAGGGCTTCGCCAAGCTGAAGCCGCTGACGCCCGACACCGCCAGGGGCCGGGTCGTCTACGCCAATCAGTGCGCCCGCTGTCACGGCGGGAAGGGCGAAGGGATGAACAACCCCGACCCGGCGGGAACGCCGCGCTACTATCCGCCGGTCTGGGGTCCCGAGTCGTACAACATCGGCGCCGGGATGGCCCGTTTGTTCACGATCGCCTCGTTCGTGCGCCACAACATGCCGTACGACCGGCCGGGCACCCTGACCGATGCGGAGGCGTTCGACGTGGCCGGCTATGTGGCCTCCCGCCCCCGGCCCGATTTTGCCGACAAGGCACTCGACTGGCCCAAGGGCGATCCGCCCCCCGATGTCGCCTATCGGACCAACGCTGCGCAGCAGAAGTAACCGCAGGGCATCCCCAGACCCCTTGGAGGTAACGATGTGGACCAACCGAACTCCCCGACGTGGTTTCTTGGCTGGAATTGGGACACTCGCGGTCGGATTGGCGGGACCTGAGGTCGGGTTGGGGCAGGGGCAGGGGCAGGGCGTCGACGCGGCCGACAAATGGGTCCAGGCGCTCAAGGGCAAGCACCGGCAGATCTTCGATTTCAACGCCCACGGCGATGGGATCGGCCTGATCCACATGCACAACTACATCGAGACCCTCAAGTCGGCCTATGGCGCGTCGCCGGGGGACATCAACGTCGTCGGGACCAACTACGGCGGGACCACGCCGCTGGCCTGGAACGACACCATCTGGGCCAAGTACAAGGTCGGGGCCGCGCTCAACCTGACCGATCCGGAAACCAAGGCTCCGCTGGCCCGCAACTGGTTCTTCCGGCCGAAGAAGACCGATCCGGTGTTCTTCAACGGGATGCTGGCGGATGCCTCGATGGAGAACCTGGTTCGGCGGGGTGCCGTCTTCCTCCAGTGCAACAACGCGCTCCGGCTCTGGGTCGGTCGGCTGGCTGGCATGGGCCTCGGGACGGCCGAGTCCATCGACGCCGACATCCGCGCCAATCTGAATCCGGGCGTGGTGGTGGTGCCGGCCATGGTGGTGGCCGTCGGCGTGGCACAGCGCCACGGGCTGACGTACATGCGGACCTGATGGGGCGACTGGTCCGGGTCCAGTGGGTCCCTCGTCCGGTGGACGAGGTCTTCCCGTTCTTTGCCGAGCCACGGAACCTGGCGGTGATCACGCCGCCGTGGCTCGGCTTTCGAGTGGTGAGCGACGGGGATCTCTCGATGCGGACGGGGCTTCGAATCGAGTACCGGGTTTCGCCGCTGGGCTTTCCGCAACGATGGGTTTCCGAAATCAGTCGGTGGGATCCGCCGCACGCCTTCGTCGACGAGCAGCGGGTCGGTCCCTACCGCCGGTGGCACCATCTCCACCGGTTCGAGCCGCGGGATGGCGGCACCGAACTGGTGGACGAGATCGACTACGAGGTCCCGATGGGGCCGCTCGGTCGGTTGATCGAACCCGTGCTGGTGGCGCCCCGGCTTCGGCGGATCTTCGACTATCGGGCCCGGGTCATCGGCGACCGGTTCGGGGTCGCCCGGTAGGTCTTTCTGGCGCCGTACCGGGGCGCGGCGTTCCGGCTATTCCCGCCCTTTCCACTTGTCGATGGCCCGGCGCTGCTTCTTGGTCGGGCGCCCGGCTCCCTCGAAGAAAATCGGATTCTGGAGCTTGAGCCGCTCGGCGGTTTCCTGGCGCGCGGCCTTGCTGGCGGCGGTTTCGGCGTAGAGGGTGGCCGCCACGGTGGCCGAGCCCCGGCGCTCGGCCAGACCGGTGACCTCGACGTCGTGGTGGTAGGGGCCGTTCCGGATCGAGATCCGGTCGCCCACTCGGACCGGTTTGGCCCGTTTGGGCTTGTCGCCGTTGACGTCGATCCGGCCGCCCTCGATGGCCAGGACGGCCAGGGCTCGGGTCTTGAAGAACCGGGCGGACCAGAGCCAGAGGTCGAGCCGGACGGAGTTGAGGGGGTCGGTCATGGGGTGTCGAATCCCTGGTCGGGCTTCTGCCAAGCGATGCTCTCTAATTAACTTACCGCATCGTGGCTCAACTACAATTTGATATCGATTGATGGCTGAATCGAACCCGCTGGAACCCCTCGGGCCGGAACGGACCGATCAGGTCATGGTCGACGCCCGGATCGGTCTGCCGCGGTTTTCGGTTCTGATGAAGTGGCTGCTGCTCGGGCGGACCGTCCTGGCGGCCACGACCTTGATCCAGGCGGCGCTGGCCTTTGGTCAGGCGGCGGCCGGCCGGACCGAGAGCGGGGAGTTTGCGCGGTACGTGGCGTTCATCGCCGTGATCACGGTGGTGTTCGCCCTGGCGGTGACGGCGTACGGCGCCTACGTCGTGTTCATCCGGCGGGAGCGGCCGAGCCTGGGGTTCCTCCAGAGCCAGGCGGCGATGGACCTGCTGCTGGTCACGTCGCTGGTCCACTTTGCCGGGGCGGAGCAGAGCGGTTGGGCGGCGCTGTACGTGCTGGTCATCGCGATCTACGGCCTGTTGATGCCGCTCCGGTCCGGGATCGTGATGGCGCTGTTCGGGTCGGTGTTGTTCCTGGCCAACGCCAGTCTGGCCCAGCCGGAACGGGCGTTCGCGCCGGGGCTGTGGGGGCAGGTCATCGTCTTCACGCTGGTGTTCATCTTCGTGGCGTTCCTGGGGCAGCGGCTCCGGGCGGCCGCGGAAGAGCAGACCCAGCTCGAGACGGAGCTGGAGCAGGTCCGGCTCCAGGCCGACGAGATCCTCCGGAACATCCGGTCCGGCGTGCTGACGGTGGACAGTCGGGGCGACCTGGCCTTCATCAACCCGACGGCGGAGCAGATCCTCGGGGTGAGCGAAGCGCAGCTCGGGCGGCCGATCATGGCCACCCTGGAGCAGCTCGCGCCCGAACTGCACGGCGCGGTGGCATCGGGGATCGAGCGGGGCCGCCGGGTGGCGCGGATGGAGGGGTACGTCCACCGGCCGGAAGGGCGGTCGTTCCCGATCGGTCTGTCGACCACGACCTTTCAACGGGAGCAGGAGACGGCCCCGTCGGTGACGGCGATCTTCACCGACATTTCGGACGCGCAGTACCTCCAGGAACTGCATCTCCGAGCGGAGCGCCTCGAGGCGGTGGCGGCACTGTCGGCCTCGCTGGCCCACGAAATCCGGAACCCGCTGGCGTCGATCCGGAGCGCGGTGGAGCAGCTGGTGGGCAACAAGCGCGACGATCCCGACGAGCGGATCCTCGGCGATCTGGTGCTGCGGGAGAGCGACCGCCTGAGCCGGCTCCTGGGCGAGTTTCTCGATTTTTCGCGGGTGCGGGCCAGCCACTTCCGGGCGGTCAACCTGCTCTCGGCGGTGGGCGACGCGGCGCGGCTGGTGCGGGAGCATCCGGACTACGGGCCGGGCGTCGAGCTGGTCATCAAGGGCGACCCGATCCTGGTCCAGGCCGACGAGGATCTGGTTCACCGGATCGTCTGGAACCTGCTGCTCAACGCGGTGCAGGCATTGCGGGGTCAGGGCCGGGTCGAGGTATCGCTCGACGTGCCGCCGGGGTCGGAACTCCCGCGCGGCGCCGAGTTCGAGCAGCCGGTGCGGTTGCGGGTCCGCGACAACGGTCCGGGGATCGACCCGGATCTCCGGGAGCGGCTGTTCCAGCCGTTCGTGTCGGGGCGTCCGGGCGGGAGCGGCCTCGGGCTCGCGATCGTCCAGCGGGCCGTCGAGTCGCACCGCGGGTTGGTGCTGGTCGAGTCTGCCCCGGGTGAGGGCACCACGTTTACCATTCTGCTGCACGCGAAGTTGACCATGGAGGA
>JAEUJH010000488.1 GCA_016794825.1 Gemmatimonadota bacterium | reverse complement strand
CCGAACGGTCAATGGACCATGGGTCGGAACCTGATGCTGTGGTTCGTCTACTCGCTGGTGGTGGGGCTGTTCTCGGCCTACCTGACGAGCCGGAGCCTCGGGGCGGGCACCGACTACCTCCGCGTCTTCCAGCTGGCCGGGACGACCGCGTTCGCGGGTTACGCCCTGGCGCTCTGGCAGATGACGATCTGGTACCACCGATCGGCGGCCATCACGCTGAGGTCGACGATCGATGGCCTGCTCTACGCGTTGGTGACCGGTGGGATGTTCGGCTGGCTCTGGCCTCGCTGACGCGGGTCGGGACGAGCCCCGCGAGAACGTCAGTCGGTGGTAGCGCCCAGCGCGGTCAGCAACTCCCGCAGGGTGGTTTCGCCGCGGTCGCGGGCGTACCACCGGCGGATCTCGGCGTACCGTTCGTCCTTGGGCAGCGTGTCCTTGTTGGCCAGGACCCAGGCCTGCAGGGCTTCGGGCCGGGGCCCCCAGTGGCCCAGCACTTGGTAGTCCGCGTCGAGGCCGATCGCGATCGGAATCGACCGGGTGCCGCGGGTCAGGAACCGGTCCATGACCGCCGGGTACTTGTCACGCGCGAGGATTCGGAGGTCGATCCCGGGCACTCGCTCCGCCAGGCGGGCCAGTACGGGAACGGTGTTGGCCGCATCGCCGCACCAGTCTTCGGCCAGGACGAGCAGCTTGAGCGGGAGGAGCGGTTGCGCCGCGGCGATGGCCCAATCGGGCGTGGCGGCGCGCTGGTACACACCGTCCCAGAGGCCCCAGTATTTCATGGCGGGTTGGGCGTAGGCGCTCCATGGGAGCGCCTCCGCCCAGAGGGAACGGAACTCGAGAGCGGGCGGTGTCTGCAAGTCGGTCATGATGGCTCCTGACCGCAAGGTAGCCCGGTGGCCGCGCCCGAGTTCCGTCGTCGCGATCAGTCTTCGCGGATCTTCACGCCGAATTCAGCCAACCGATCGACATAACCACGGAACGGCATCGCTTCGTCGGGCGTCTTGACGCCCTTGGCGGTCACCGCGCCCCGGGCCTGGATCAGGCCGGTGGTGGCGAGCGAATAGCCGGTGGTCCGCATCATGGCGCTGATGCCGTGGCCCGCGTCGTAGTAGTCCAGCAGCTCGAACCGCACCGACGTCTCCTTGCCCGCCTTGAGGCCCGAGACGACCACCCGGAGCGCCACCAGGTCGCGCCCCTCCGGCTTGAACAGCTTCGGCTGGACGGCGGCAATGAAGAGGTCGCGCGGCACCACGTTGGTGCCCTTGACCGGGATCGGCGTGTTGGAGATCAGCCCCAGCTCCCGGATCGGCCGCATGATGGCGACGTGGCCCGGATAGCGGAGCGTCTTGTACTCCATCGTCTCGATCCGGTTTTCCCAGGCAAACGGCATCGTGCTGATCCCGCCGCCCGTGTGGAACGCCTCGAGCGTGCCGACCGGCGCCGGGAACTGCTGATCCTCGAGTTCGCTCAGCGCGTCGACCTGGGTGGCCTTGCCGTTCCGGAGCACCCACGACGGCGTGGTGTAGTAGTCGAGGGCCCCTTCGAGCGAATAGACGATCTGGTAGTTGAGCGGAGGCTCCGGATGCTGCGGCAGGCCGCCCACGTAGATCCGGACGCT
>JAEUJH010000477.1 GCA_016794825.1 Gemmatimonadota bacterium | reverse complement strand
CGGCTGCACCACCGGGTCGACTTTCCGGAGCGGCGTCGGCGACCGGCTCCTCGATCGGCCGCCGTACCGGGCCGGGAGCGGTCCGGTCGGGACGGCGCCGGTCGGGAAGCTCACCATTCGGTTCCAGGACGGCGAAGGCCTCGGCTCGGCCCGCGACGATCGGGCCCAGCTCACCGCGCTGCTCCGCGATCTCGACGAGCGGCTGGAGCGGATGGGCGGCACGATTCCGCTCGACGGCCAGGCCCTGCCCGGCACTCCGCCCGACGTGATGTTCGGCTGCGAGGTCGACGCCACCGGCGACTGCCTGGAGCGGGAGGACGGCCCCGGCGACAAACAGCTTCGGCTGGCCATCGGCCGTCCGTCGGGCGACTGGGTGGCCGCCCTGGGTGAGCGGCTGGACGCCGCGAACGCCGGCACCGCGCTCCTGGTGACGCTCGAGATCGGTCAGTACTGGGTCCATCAGCGGAACTTCGCGGGATCGAAGGAAGTCCGGCTCGGCCGCGATCACGTGGTCGACGTGCCGTGGCTCACCTCGCTCGACGCGCCGGTCCATGTGGTCCAGCTGACCGGCGCCCTGCTGGATCGGAACGGGCGGGCGCTGCGGATCGGCGCCGAAGGACTGTACGTCCGCCGGACCAATCTCCTGGCCAGTGGCTTCGGGCTCCAGTCGTTGGTCAGCGAAGAGGACATCGCCAGGATCCGGCAGGCTCGTCGGGACGATCTGCCCGGTCGGCCGCTGGTCTGGGAGGCGGCGCTGGAATCGCTGGTTCGCGACCTGCTACGGCCCTGAACCCGGCCAGGCCCCGACCATCAGGATGGCGGCGATGGCGGCGCCTAACGCCGTCTTGACCGCGGTCGCCGCCACCCGGCCGACCAGGGCGCCCCACGCCGACCGCCCCGCCACCCGACTGTCCCGAGCCAGCGAGTACTCGGCCGCCAGGGCGCCGAGAAACGACCCGAGGAACGCGCCGATGACCGAGCCGATGATCGGTACCGGCACCCCCATCACCGCGCCGATCAGGCCGCCGAGCAGCGCGCCCCATCCGGCCCGGCGCGAGCCACCGTATTTCTTGGTGTACTTCACCGACAGGGTGAACTCGAGGATCTCGGCCACGACCGCGATGGCGGCGACGATGCCCAGCGCCAACCACGAGAGCCCGGTGCCGGCGACCAGCAGCTTGTAGCCGATCCCGGCGGCCAGCATCAGCCAGAGGCCGGGCAGCCCGAGCGGCACCAGCGCCAGGCCAACGAGCTGGACCGCTCCGAGCAGCCAATACCATCCGTTCATTCCCGTTCTCCGCGCTCCATTGCCGTTCCGGGCCCCGGGAGAGAGCTTCCGTCCATGCGCAAGCTAATCATGCTGGCGGGGGTGCTGGCCGGAGCGCCCGCCGCCGCGGCCCAGGCCGGATTCCGACTCGAAGAAGCGACCATCACCGACCTTCACGCCGCGCTGGCATCCGGCACGGTCACCTGTCGCGGTCTGGTCGAGCGGTACCTGGCCCGGATTGCCGCGTACGACCAGAACGGGCCCGCCCTCAACGCGATCGTGTCGATCAACCCCCACGCCCTGGCCGTGGCCGACTCGCTCGATCGGCGCTTCCGAACCGGCGGCCCCGTGGGACCGCTCCACTGCGTGCCGATGATCGTCAAGGAGAACTTCGAAACGACCGAGCTGCCGGTGACCGCGGGTTCCCTGTCGTTGCAGGGGTTCGTCTCCGAGCGGGACGCGTTCCAGGTCCGGCGGATCAAGGCGGCGGGGGCCATCGTCCTGGCCAAGTCGAACATGGCGGAGTTTGCCTTCAGCCCGTTCGAGACGGTGAGTTCGATCCTGCCGGGCTATTCGAAGAACCCCTACGCCCTCGACCGGGTCACCGCCGGGTCGAGTGGCGGGACCGCCGCGGCGGTCGCCGCCAACTTCGGCGCGGCCGGGCTGGGCACCGACACCGGGAACTCGATTCGGGGACCGTCGGCGCACCAGGCCCTGGTCGGGATTCGATCGACGATGGGCCTGACCAGCCGGGCCGGCATCGTTCCGCTCAACCTGGCCGCGGACATCGCCGGGCCGATGGCCCGGACGGTGGCCGATGCCGTCGCCGTCTTTGCCACGATCGTCGGCGCCGATCCGGCCGACTCAGTCACCCGGGCGGCGGCCGACCGGCCGATCCCGGATTACCGCGCCGCGCTGGTGGCCGACGGGCTCCGGGGAGCCCGGGTCGGGATCCTGACGCAGGCCTACCAGACGCCGACCACGGATCCGGAAGTCGTCGCCGTGTTCGACCGCGCGGTGGCCGATCTGCGCCGGGCCGGCGCCGAGGTCGTCGAAGCGGTCGTCATCGACAGCCTCGACGCCTGGCGCCGGGAGCAGACCGGTTCGTGCTTTCCGTTCAAGCATGACCTCAACGCGTGGCTGGCGAGCCACCGGGGCCGGACGCCGGTCGCGACGCTCGAGGACGTAATTCGGTCGCGGAAATTCCACCCGTCGATCGAGAAGCGGCTGGAGCTGGCCCAGGCGGTGACGGTGGAGCCGGATCAGAATCCGGCCTGCGCCAGTCGGGATCGGTTCCGCGCCGCGCTCCGGCGGGGCGTCCTGGCGGCGCTCGATCGGCACCGGCTCGACGCGCTGATCTACCCGACCTGGAGCAACCCGCCCCGGAAGATCGGCGATCTCACCACCCCGGCGGGCGACAACAACCAGCTCTTTTCGCCCAGCACGGGATTTCCGGCCATTACCGTTCCGATGGGTTACCTGCGCGGCGGGATCCTGCCGGCCGGGCTCCAGTTCTTCGGGCGGCCGTGGCAGGAGACGGTCCTGATCCGGCTGGCGTACGGCTACGAGCAGACGACCCGGCACCGCCGTCCGCCCGCGGCCACGCCGCCGCTGGAGAGTCGTTAGGCGGGGCCGGCCAGCAGCTCCGACACTTCCCGGATGAAGTCCGGGGCCGAGAAGGGCTTGGCCATGGTGCGATCGGCGCCGAGGATGCGGGCCACCCGGAGATAGTCCTCGGCGCCGACCCGCCCGCCGCCGGAAATGGCCAGGATCTTGAATGCGCCCCGGGCCTCCCGGATCAGGTTGAGGGTCTCGAGCCCGTCCATTTCCGGCATCACCAGGTCGAGCACGATCAGGTCGAGGTCGGTCTCCCCGACGGCCGCCACCGCCTCGCGGCCGTTGGCTGTCGGAATGACCCGGCGGCCGGCCTCCTCCGCCGCCCGGCAAAGGAACCCGTTCATCAGGGGATCGTCTTCGACGATCAGAATCGTGGCCATAGCTACCCGGCTTTCCCGGCGCCGACGAGACAATCCGCGACGGCCGTGGTCAGAGTCTTCAGATCGAGTGGTTTGAGGAGCAACCGGTCGACGCCGAAGTCGCGGACGGAGGCGTCCGTCAGCGACGAGGCGTACCCGGTCATCAGGATGATCGGCAGGTCGGGCCGGAGCGCGCGAAGCCGCCCGGCCAGCGTCACCCCCGTCATGTGCGGCATCGTCAGGTCGAGCAACGCCAGATCGAATGCGCCGGGGGCGTGCTCGTACTCGGCCAGGGCCACCTCCGGCTGGGTGTGGGTCGCCACCTGATAGCCGCTGCTTTCGAGCACCTTGCCGCAGAACAGCGCAAGCGGGGCCTCGTCGTCGACGATCAGGATCCGCTGCCCCGCGCCGCGAACCACCGTCGTCGCGACCCGCCCGGTTTCGGCGGGCGCGGACAGCGCGGTCAGCGGCAGGTAGACCCGCACCGTCGTGCCGGCGCCGGGCGCGGACTCCAGGGCGATGCCGCCAGCGTGCGCCTGAACGATGCCGTGCACCACGGCCAGTCCGAGCCCGGTCCCCTTGCCCGGCGGCTTGGTGGTGAAGAACGGCTCGAAGATCCGTTCGATCGTATCCGGGCTCATGCCGGGGCCGTCGTCGCGAACGGTCAGGCACGCGTACTCGCCCGACGGCAGGTCGCCGAACACGGTGGGAAGGGATTCGGTCGCCACCACCCGCTCGTAACGAACCGCGACCGTTCCGGGAATTGATCCGAGGGCGTCGGCCGCGTTGGTGACGAGATTCATGACCACCTGATGGATCTGGGTGCCGTCGGCCATCACCTCGCGGGGCCCGGCCTCGATTCGAGCCTCGATCGATACGGTCGATGGCACCGCCGCCCGCAGCAGGGCGAGGGCTTCCTTGATGATCGCCTGGAGGCGGATCGGCGAACGGGCCTGTTCCCGCTGCTGGCTGAACGTCAGGATCTGCTGCACCAGAGCCTTGGCCCGCCCGCTCGCGGCGAGAATCTGGTTCAGGTCGGACCGGGCCCGCTCCTGGCCTTCGAGCTGCAACTCGAGCAGCGAGGCGTAGCCGAGGATGGCGCCGAGGATGTTGTTGAAGTCGTGGGCGATCCCGCCGGCCAGGGTCCCGATCGCCTCCATCTTCTGGAGATTGCGGAGCTGGGCCTCCAGTGAGGCCTGGGACTCTTCCGCGAGCAGCCGCTCGGTGACGTCCCGCGCAAAACCGAGCACGCGGTCGCCTTCCGTCATCCGGATTCGCCGGGCCCGATCGTTGATCCACCGGACCTCGCCGTCCGGCCGCCTGATCCGGTAGTCGAGATCGAACTCGGCGATGCTGCTGTCGAGACAGGCCGCCACGGTGCGGACCACCCGGTCGCGATCGTCGGGATGGATCAGGCTGGCCCAGGTTTCGAGCCGGCGCTCGGGCTCGCCCACTGGCAGGCCGAAAATCGACTCGAACCGACGGCTGACGTACGGGACGTCACGGGTAACGACGTCCACCAGCCAGAACACGCCATCGGCCGACTCGGCCAGCTCCCGGAACCGTTCTTCGCTCTGCCGGGTCGCGAGTTCGGCGGCGCGCCGCGCCGTCATGTCGCGGAACGACATCAGACGGACCGGCCGCCCATCGAGCACCGTCGATGCCGCCACCACCTCGACCCGGAGGACGGCACCGTCGAGTCGAACGCAGTCCAACTCGGTTCGGAACGCGGCTCCACCCTCGGCGACACAATCCACCAGGGATCCGTCTCCATCGCGGAGGAGCCGGTCGCAGGACATGCCCACCAGCGCCTCGGGTACGCCGGCGGCCAGGAAGTAGCCGGCCGCCGGATTCGCGAACACGATTACCCCTTGCGCCACGATCACCAGCGGCTCGGGAAGCGATTCGATCAGCGTCCGGAACCGCTCTTCGCTCGCGGCTAATTCCCGTTCCCTGGCCCGGCGGTCGGTGACGTCGCGCGCGAACAGGAGAAACTCGCTGTCAGTCCCCGCGAAGACCCGGGTCTCGTACCAGCGAGTCTCGCTGCCGATGACGAGGGAGTACTCGAAAGTCGCGCTCCCCCCGGTCCGTCGGATCTGTTCCAGGGCCTGCCGTGCCGCCGCCGCCACGTCGGGCGGCATCACCGCCTCCAGGGAACGGCCGACGAACTCACCGGGCGGCCGATACAGCTGCGGCGCCGAACGACCCTGACGGTAGCCGAGGAATCGCCCCTCGGCATCGAGCCGGAAGTAAAGGTCGGGCAGGGCGCGGAACGCCGCCTCGAGTTCGGTGTTGGCCCGCTCCAGTTCGCCCTTGGCGCGGGTCAGCGATGCGTTGGACCGGACCTGCCAGTAGGCGAAAACGCCAAGACCCATCGACGTGACGAGGCCAAGGATCAGCGCGATCCACCCCGTCGGCGAAAGGCCGGGATCGGCCGACGGGGCCGAGTCGGCGGGCGTGATCGTAACCCGCCAACTCGTGTCGGCCACCGGCACCACGGCTTCGTGGAACAGGGGCGAGCGACCGCTGGGAGCGGACGCGGGCCACGACATCGACCCGACCGCAAGCCGGAGCCCCGCCCCCGATTCCGAACCGGCTGCCCGCGCCATCAGTCGGTCGAACCGGAGCACCTCGACCGCAAACCCGACGGGCACCCGACTCGGCGGCGCGAAGACCGGGTGCGCGATGATCGCGCCCGGCGCCCCGCTCGGCACCAGCGCAACGACCCCTGACGCCGCGATTTCCGCCCGCGCGGTGGCCCGGATCAGCACCTCCCGACGGGCCGAATCGGAGCCGAGATCGAAGCCGATGATCCGATCACTGCCGGCCCGCGGCTCGGAATACCGAACCGGGAAGTAGTCCGAACGGGGACCGACCGCCTGGAGGCTGCCATCGCTCCGGCGTTCGGTCACCTGATACCCGCTGCCCCCGAACGACTGCCCAGCGGACTCATGGTCCGCCAGGGCAACCGCGGGAATCCGCTCGACCCACTCGATCGCCACCAGATCCGGATTGGCGTGGTGAATCTCTTCGGCGATCCGTCGGAACTGGTCGCCGTCGATCCGGCCGCGGGTGGCGTCGAGGAAGGCGGTCAGCTGCTCGACCGAGTGAACCTCCTGATTGACGATCGTGGCAAGCGACAGCGCGACGCTCGAGGCTCGAGCGTGGAACGCCGCCTCGGCCGCCTGACGGTCGATGGTGCGCTCGACCATGGCGGTGCCGACGACGGTGACGACGGCCCCCAGCCCGGCCGCGATCAGCGCGTCTCGAATCGGATGCAACGAACGGCTCGCCATTCGACCAAGGGTTAGGGTGAGGCCCCCCAGCCGGGGGATCGGTCCTCAGTACTATCGTCAGGTTTTCATAAAAGTTCTCGAAACTCGAGTGAAGTCCATCGGACTGATTTTCGGTCCGCACCCACCAGGGCCAAACGGCCCCACTGGAATCGGGCGACCTCGGCCGGCCCCCAGCCGTGGAGCTCGGCTTGACCGCCCCCACGGCGCCGGGTATCGTCTCGGTCGGGCGTCGCAGGCCGCCCCCCGTCCGCGGAAAGGACCGAGTCCACCTGTGCGGTGCAGTGGCACGACCCAGTCGCAACGAACCTCCTTGCCCGACGCCAGCGGACCCCGGGCCATCTCTCGAGGAGGCTCGTCATGTCCACCCGTCGTCTGCCCATCCGTCCCGATTCCGAGCAACTGAAGCACCAGGCCAAGGACCTCCTCCGCGCCATCCGCGCCGGCGATGCCGCCGCGATCGAGGAGTTCCGCGCCCATCACCCCAACCCGCCGAGCCCGGCCGACGCCCGGCTGGC
>JAEUJH010000475.1 GCA_016794825.1 Gemmatimonadota bacterium | reverse complement strand
GACCGGCGTATATCAGCAGGATGATCGGCGAAGCAGCCTCGGCCCCGTCGTCACTCCCACGCGTTACGTGATCGGAGGGAGGAGGACCGCATGTCCGGTTGAGATCGAGCCTCTTGACAGCAGCCCAGTCATATCAACGACTTGAGCATAAGCTGCGAGGCCGCCTCGTGGCGGCGCGGCCGCAGCCTCGACCAATATGGGGCGGCCGCGCCGCCGACGCCAACCCGGCGTACCAGGCCCGGGCGGCCTCGTCTGCCTTCATGCTCGGGTTAGCCAGCGCGCGGATCGGAGGCCCGCTGTCTGAGGCTTCACCTTCGACGGGGACGGAGCGCAATGATCTTCGTTGCCGACGAGTCGACGACGAAGAGGTCGCCGTCGCCAGCGGCAAACTCGGCGGTCGGGAACGGGAGACGGTAGCTATCCAAGTAGGCGCCGGTTGTCGCGAGGTAGCGGTCGACGACCCGGTAACGGTCTGCGGTCCTCCCGACGAACAGGACCATGAGGGTATCAGCGATGATCTCGGCGTCCGAGACCGCCAGGAAAGAAGGCTCCGGCTCGGTGCGGCGCGGCCCAAGTCCGAACGCTTCAAAGTCTTCGATGTAAGGTCGAACGATGTCCTTCCGCCCCGGCGACGACAGGGCGAACCCTCGGCCGGTCAGGACAGCCACCGCGCACCGGTCGCCGGCGGGGTCGTTACGGAGCAGTAACTGGGGCGGCCCTCCCGCGGCCCCGGCGAACTCGGGCCAGAGCGGCGTCCGCTCCCGGATCAGTTCGCCGGCCGCATCCATTTCCCGGAGCGCGGGCCGAACTACGTCAGCAACTAGATAGCGATTGCCACGGTGGGCACAGATCTGGTTCGGCTGCTGGCCGATCGCCGCCAGTGAGATGCTGCCCGCGACCGCACCATCGGCGCCTACGCGGACCAAGCGACGGTTCTGGATGTCGAGAACGGCGACGCCGCCGGCGGGGTCAGGCAGGAGCGCCGCGACCCCAAGGAACTCACTTGGACCTTGGCCTTGCCGGCCTGTCTGCCACAGCACGGCGCCGTTCCGGCTATCGAGGGCGACCAAGCGCCGCGCAGCGTCATCGAACGCGAAGACCTCCCCGCGCCCAAACGTCAGCAAGCTCGGCGAGGGGAGGGTCGAGTCCGGCAGCGCCCCGCCGGTGCTCCAAACGGTGTCCCAGGTGACGTCCGCGTACTGGCGGAGGGTCCGAGGAGCACCGCAGCCGATGCCCGAGAGGAGACCAAGAGCCAGGCAGAGCGGGGTGAGTCGAGGCATAAAGCGATTGCTGGCAGCGCTGGCTAACGAGTTCGTCTTCTGCTGCGGGCGCCACACCGCGATGCGAGCGGCCGCGCCAGCCTCGGTTCAACATCGGGGCGCGGCCGCGGGTTGTCAAACGGAGGGTGGGGCGCCCGTCTGCCAGGAAGACGTGGTTAGGCCGCGAAGGAGGCCGGGCGCGGAACGCTCGGCGGGGCCCGGGCCGCCGACCTTCAGTGAGCTGGCGTGGATCGAGCCGGACTGCCGGCTCG
>JAEUJH010000474.1 GCA_016794825.1 Gemmatimonadota bacterium | reverse complement strand
CCCGCGGCTCTTCCGCCCGAGGAGGTCTCGCAGGACGCGCCCCGCTACGTCAAGGGCGAACGGGTCCGGCATCGGCGGTTCGGCAGCGGCACGATTCAAGGCCTGAGCGGCGCCGGGAAGGACCTCAAGGTGACCGTGGCGTTCGATGGCGACGTCGGCATCAAGCAGCTGTTGGTGGCGTACGCCGGGCTCGAGCGCGATTGGGAGGGCGCATGACCATTTCAGGAGACGACCTCCGTCGGATCGCGCGGTTGGCCGAACTCGACGTGACGCCGGCGGAGATCGACCGGCTCGCCGCCGAAGTCGACGAGATCGTCGGGTACGTCGGTCAGCTCGCCGACCTGACCGATCGGGCGGACGAGGGCTTCCTGCCCGGGCCCGCCCGGGCCGCCCTTCGTCCCGACCGGGTCGATCCGACGCCGCTGGAACGGCCGCCGGCCGACATCGCGCCGGACTTCCAGGAAGGCTTCTTCCTGGTGCCGCGACTCCCGGCCATGGAGGACGGGTGACCGTCGATCCCGCCGTCCTGGCCGCGCGGCTCGAGGGGGCCCGCTCGCTCAACGCGGCGGTGGCCTGGTCGCCGGAGGCGCTGGCGGCCGAGTGCGCCCGGGTGCCCGCCGACGGACCGTTAGGCGGGATGCCGGTGGCCGTCAAGGACAACATCGTGACGGCCGAGTTGCCGACCACCTGCGCCTCCCGGATCCTGGCGGGGTATCGGTCGCCGTTCACGGCCACGGCCGTCACCCGGCTTCGGGCCGCGGGCGGCCGGGTGGCGTGTACCGCCAACATGGACGAGTTCGCGATGGGCTCGTCGACCGAGCATTCCGCCTACGGCCGGGTTCTTCACCCGCTCGATCCGGCCCGGGTGCCGGGCGGCAGTTCCGGCGGATCGGCCGCGCTGGTCGCCGCGGGGGTCGTGCCGGCGGCGTTAGGCTCCGAGACCGGTGGCTCGGTCCGGCAGCCGGCGGCGTTCTGCGGGATCGTCGGCGTCAAACCCTCGTACGGCCGGGTCAGCCGGTTCGGGCTGGTGGCCTTCGGATCGTCGCTCGATTGCATCGGGGTGTTCGGCGCCACCGTCGACGACGCGGCCCGGGTGCTGACCGCCATTGCCGGTCCCGACGGCCGCGACGCGACGACCGTGGCCGCGCCACCGCTGACGCTCGCGCCGAAGCTCGACAGCCTCGCCGGGCTCACCTTCGGGCTGCCGCGCGAGTATTTCCCCGCCGATCTCGACCCCGGGATCCGGGCCGGGGTCGACCGGGCGGTCGCGGTCGTGCGGGACCTCGGCGGCCGGGTGGTCGACGTGTCGTTGCCGCATGCCCGGTTCGCGGTGCCGACCTACTACGTCCTGGCCCCCGCCGAAGCGGCCGCCAACCTGGCCCGCTACGACGGCGTTCGCTACGGCAACCGGCAGATCGGCGCCGCCGGCGATCTCCGGAGCCTCTACCAGGCCACCCGGGGACGGGGGTTCGGCCCCGAGGTCCGCCGACGGATCCTGGTCGGCAC
>JAEUJH010000399.1 GCA_016794825.1 Gemmatimonadota bacterium | reverse complement strand
GGCGACGGTCGCTTCGGGTAGAAGCGCCCCCAGGGCAGGTACCAGCCACTCGTCGGCGAACTGCGTCATGGCCCTTTCCGGTCCAGGTGTGGTATTGAGCCTACAAAGATAGACGAACAGGGTGTCAGGCGGGCGTCAGTCGCTCAAAGGACCGGCCACCAGGCCTTGGCGACGTCGATACTGAGGGTTGGCCGCCCCCCGTCCCGGAGGCGTTGCCCGACCTCGAGCCGGACCGAGCGATCGAACAACTCGACCACCAGGCCAGCCACGGGCCGGCCGCCCCTGGAAGGAGCCCAGGGAACCCCCGCCACCCCACCCGCCGCCCAACCCAATCCGATCATCGGCCCGACCCTCATTCGGGATGAGGTTCGGCCCAGAGCCCCCAGCCCAACGCCCGGGCCCGGCAGAGACACCAGCCAGTCGGCCGCCACAAACCCGGCCCGCCGACCCCCGAACGCCCGAAACGCCTCGCCCGGCAGGGTCCCGGCCCCGCCGATGGCAAAGGCCCGGTGCGGCGGGAGGTCGCCCACCCCCAGGCCAACCCGGCCCCGGAGGGTCAGATCCCCGCCGGCCACCGGCCCCCCGACCTCGAGATCCGATACCAGGCGGCCGTAGCCGCCAGCCCCGGACCCCACCTCGGCGCGCGTCTCGGAGCGCCACCGGTGGCCCGATACCCGGGATTGGCCCCGGACGACCGCGGCGCTGGCCATCCATCGCGGCCGGTCGCCGAGGGCAGGGTTGGGTCGGTAGTCGCCCCGGGCCGGGCTGGCCCGCGCCGCCACCGACCGGGTCCCGAGCCGCCCGGCCGTCACCCGGTTTTCGCCTCCGGTCCCGGCGGGCCACCGAACCTCGACCCCGGCCCATGTCCGCAGGACATAGTCGCCGAGGTCCCGACCGCCCTCCTGGGCCGCCAGCGAATTGACCACGCCGCTCGCCACCGGCCAGTCCCCTACGTCGGCCACCTCCCGCTCGGCCCGAAGCCCGACGGTTGCCCGACCCACGACCCGGTCGAATTCCACGGTGCCCGTCAGACGGCGGTCGGCCGTTCCATAGCCGGCCCGGACCGAGGCCCGGTCGATCGGCCCGCCGGATCCGGCCACCCCGATGCCAAACCGGAGTCCCTCCACCCTGTTGACGCGCAGGATGTCGGAAACGCGGGTCACGGCGGGTCGAAGCGTGGGCAGGCCGCTCAACATCCGGCGTCGAACGGCCCGGGCCGCCGCGCCCCGCACCCGGTCGAGGTCGTCCCGTTCGGCCGGAACGAGGCCCGAATCGACCCTGGCCGCGATCGGGACGTCGAACCCCCGGCCGTCGGGCCGAAGCAGTCCTCCGATCGACGGTCCCGACACCACCGCCGCCGGCACGCCGTCGTTGACCCGATGATCGCCAATTTCCCATCGCCCGCGAATCACGCCCCGAAGAGGAAAGTCGACGATCGCCGAGCGCCGCCGGATTTCGATCTCCTGCCGGTACGGAAGCCAGTACCGCCCGTCGACGAGGGCCCGCTCCAGGCTGACGACGATGTCCTCGAGGTCCCGATCGCGATAGGCGGCGGGCGTGAACGCGAGTCGGGAGCGAACCACGACGGCCCGCTCGACGTCGATCGCGAAGCTCCCGATCACGGCGGGCTCGGCCGGATTCCTCGGCCGCACGAAGAGTTCCACGAGGGTGACGCGGGTGGCGCCGGACCCGATCCGGAGCGTATCGCCGAGCCGCACGTCGTAGCGGTCGCGAACCTCGGGTCCGAGCGGATGGGGGAGATCGAGGACCTCGTCGCCCTCGCCGATCCGGATCAGGGCTCCGACGTCGTCGGAGACGATCCCGAGATGATCGCGATGGTAC
>JAEUJH010000411.1 GCA_016794825.1 Gemmatimonadota bacterium | reverse complement strand
ACCCGGCTCTACGCCACCCGGCAAGTCCGAGCCGCGCAGGGGCCTCCCCTCACGGAACTCCTCATGGATGGCCGGGTCCTGGCCCGGGCTCTGAACATCAAGATCAACATTCCGCCGGTGGGCCCCGGGGCGCTGGTGCTGGTGGGGCGCGACAAGCCGGGCGTTGGCCAGCGGTGGGCCATCCTGGGCGGATCGGCCATCGTGCCGAACAGCGAGTCGCCCCAGCTCGGGCCGGTCTGGTTCAGCCCGGATGGCAAACACTACGCCGTCAGAGCCGTCGCGGAAGGCGGTGGCACCGCCGTGAGCCTGATCGTGGACGGGGTCCGCGGCCGCGACTACGCCTCGATCGACAGCGTCCGGTTCACCGAGGACGGCAAGGCGGCCTATGTCGCCCGGGCGGGGACTCGCTGGTTCGTCGTGACCGGCGACCAGGAGTCGGACCTCGCCCTGCAATCGATCTCCCTCGCGCTGGCCACGGCCAAGGGGAACCGCCTGGGATATACGGGCTCGACCGCGGCTGGCCCCGTGGTGGTGGTCGACGGCAAGGTCAATCGGATCGAGGGGCGTCTTGCCCAGGTGGACGCGTTCTCGTTCAGCCCGGATGGCACCAAGTTCGCCTACTGGGTCGGAACGGCTGGGGCCCCGGGCGGTGTCATCTCGGTCGACGGCGCTCCGGGGGTGCCGAGCCTCGCGAGCGACTTTGCCCAATACCGCGCCGGCGATCCGGTCCGCTACCTCTGGAGCCCCGATTCCCGGTTCACGGTCCACTACGGCGCCCCCGGCACCCAAGGGTTCGGAGGCGAGTATGGGCTCTTCCTGGGCGACCGGTATCACTCCCTTGGTAAGGTCGCGCGGATCGCGCTACCGGTGTTCACGCCCGACGCCAGGCACCTCTTCTGGATGGTCGAGGCCGGGCAGCGCGGGATGATCGAGGTCTGGCTCGACGGAACCAAGGTGTTCGAGTTCGACGACCAGGGCCGCCAGCCCCTCACCACCCCAGGCGGCCACGTCATGGGCGCCGACGGGGTGCTGACCTTCATCGTCCAGACCGTCGAGGGGTTCAAGCGGGTTCGGATCACCCCGGGCCCCGAGCACGGGGTCGAGGCGCTGCTCGCGAAGGCCAAGCCGGTCAAACGTTGAGGGCTACTTGGGCGGCGCGGTTGTGGTGGAGTCGCGGTACTTCGCCGCCGCGGCCGGGTCGCCGAGGGCGGTGTAGGCCGCCACCAGGTCGGCCCGGGCGGCGGTGACGAAACTCATGGCCGGCGAGGCCTGCTTCCGGAGGACTTCGTACCCCATCGTGCACTGCTCGATCGCCTCGCGGTACCGGCCCTGGCGGAGCAGGGCCCGGCCCAGCTTGGTCCGGCCGATCCCGACGTTGCTGTGGTCGGCGCCTAACGCATCGACAAAGAGCGTCACCGCCTGGCGGAGGTGGCGCTCCGCCCCGACGTTGTCGCCGCGCCCCATGGCCACCGAGCCCAGGTTCGAGAGGGTAATCCCGACCAGGTAGTGCCGGTCGCCGTGGACGGCCCGATAGATGGCGTTGGCCCGGAGGTAGTGTCGCTCCGCCTCGGCGTAGCGCTCCCGGCGGAGGGCCACGGTGCCGAGTTCGTTGACGGTCGAGGCGACGTTGGGGTGGGTCGGCCCGAAGACCCGTTCCCGGATGGCCAGCGCCTCCTCCAGCGCCCCCACCGCCTCCTCCCATCGCAGGGCGCGGATCTGG
>JAEUJH010000350.1 GCA_016794825.1 Gemmatimonadota bacterium | reverse complement strand
GTCGACAACGGGATCTGGGCGATCTACTTCAACACGATCCTCCTCGCCAAGCTCGACGAGCGGGACTACATCATTCGAGGCTGATCCCAGTGTTACCCATGTTCCCGGACAACTCTGTTACCTATGTCCCCGGTTGCTCAGGGATCGCAACGCCCTGCGGCCGGCGGAGCGCCAGGTGGACGGTGTCGGGGACAAAGCGCGCCCCCACTGGAACAAGCCGGATCTGGTGGACGACCGAGTCGGCGGCCAGTATGGGCAAGAACCCTTCCGGCGAGGCGGCCGCGAAAGCGTCCCACCAGACTGCCCGGACCTGGACGGTGATCGTATCGGGTCCGGCTGGCGGCGGGCCGAAGTATCGCGTCGCGCGGAGTCGGTACGTCCCACTGGTATCCCGGATTACGAGGGTATAGCTCGAAATGGCCGGCGCCGGGCTCAGCTGTGTCAGGCTGACAGTGATCTCGCTCGCGGGCCGGCCAGGGGCACGGGCTAATCCTCCGTCAGGGGCAATGAGGAGGCCAAAGATCTCGGCACACCCGTAGTTGCCGAACTCGTAGGTCTGCGGGCAGCGATCGGTCTCCGCTTTGACCTTCTCCTCCGGTTCCGAGGGTCTAGTGCAGGACCCTAGACTCACGGAGCCGACGAGGAAGCAAAGCAGGACCGGCTTGGGTGCCACGTTAGGTTCTCCCCGGATTACGACCCATGGGGCCTACCGGTTTGTGCTTCAGCGGCGGGCGCCCAAGGACCTGAGCGGCCGCGCCATCCTCCAACCAACATTGGGGCGCGGCCGCGACTTGTCAAACCGGGGCGCAGCTTGAAGTCGCGGTCTCGACAGCTCCGGGCCGGGTCCACGCCCGGCATCGGCTGACCCGAGCGGCGTTCCCCGCCTTCTTCGCGAACCGCCCACGCGCCCGGATCCTCCTCGAGGCCTGCGGCTCCGCCCATCACTGGGCTCGCACCCTCCAACAGCTCGGCCACGAGGTGGTCTTGCTTCATCCCGGGGACGTGGCCCGCTACCGCGACGGCAACAAGACGGACCGCGCCGATGCGAAAGCGCTCCTCGAGGCCGCCCGCAATGAGGCCCTCGATCCGGTCCCGGTGAAATCCCGTGACCAGCAGGCGCTCGTGACGCTGCACCGCCTGCGCCAGGGCTACCTGCAGACCCGCACGGCCCGGATCAATGCCGTGCGGGGGCACCTCCGCGAGTTCGGCCTGACCGTTCCCGTCGGCGCCCGCACCGTCGTCCCGCACGCCCGGGAGGCCTTGGCGACCGACGCGGTCCCCGCCTGCGTGCGCCCGGCCCTGCTGGCCGTGCTCGAGGAGATCCTGGCGCTCGAGGCGCAGGCCCGGTCGCTCCACCGGCAACTCGAAGCCCTGGCGACCGAGTCCGCGGAGGCGCAGTGGCTGCAGTCCGTCCCCGGGATCGGGGTCCTGACCGCCACCGCGCTCCTTGCCTTCGTGGGCGACATCCAGCGGTTCCGCTCGGGGCGGGCCTTTGCCGCCTACCTGGGCCTGACGCCCCGCGAAGCATCGTCGGCCGGCACCCGCCACCTCGGCCGCATCACCAAGCGGGGGAACAGCTACGTGCGGATGCTGCTGATCCACGGCGCCCGATCCGCCCTGCGCGCCGGGCAGGTCGCCGAGCGACCGGACGACCTGCGGACCCACGCGGGGCAGCTGGCAGCCCGGAAGAACTACAACCTGGCCGCCGTGGCCTTGGCGAACAAACTGGCGCGCGTCTGTTGGCGCGTCTGGCGCGACCAGCGCCCGTTTGCCCGCCGCGAGGCGGGCGCACCCTGAGGGGAATACGACTGCAGTCGACCTCCGCCGTCGGTGATCTGCTTGCCGAACCGGAGGAGTCCGGATACACGGGTTAGGGGGCGGCCAGGGACGATGACGGCGTGCTACCTCTTCTCGAGGCTCCATTGCCCGGTGGGTACGGAGCCGCCTGCCTCGGCGCCCGGCAGCGTCGATGCACAAATCCAGGAACCGTTGGCCAGGGTAGCTGTGATCCGGCGCCCATACAGTGTGTCCACGAGTTGGCCGGAGTAAACAATGCGCACGGAGTCCCCTGGGCCTGCTTCTATCACGACCAGGGCAGCGGCAAGCGGCAGATGAACTTGCTGCTGAACGGTGCCGCCCACGCTGATGATTCGGCTGAAGCTCGTAGCGGGGAGCCCCGCCCAGAACACCGGCAAGGTGGCTTCCTCGTCTCTGAATCCGCTGCTGCGGAGCGAACACACTTCGGAGCGGCCTTGGCCCGCGGTGCCGAGGGTTGCATCGGCCTGGAGCACCCAGCCCTGAAGGTCGCCTGGCTCCGTCGGTTCGCGGCACCCGGTGCCCGCTACGGCGGCCAAGACCGCCAGAAGAAGGAGCTTCGTCGGATTGGACTCCATGGGCACCTCTTGGAGGCCCGCCACACCCGATGGGCCATCGGAGATATCTGTGCCGCCGCCTAACGGATCATGTTTCAGCGGCGGGCGCCGCAGGGAGTCGAGCGGCCGCGCCGTCCACCGATCAACATCGGGGCGCGGCCGCGACTTTGTCAAACCGGGCCGCTGGGCGCCCGTCCGACTGCAAACATTGGTTAGGCCGACCCGCCCGAATGGGGCCCTGCCGCCACATCCAGGAGCTGAACCACAGCGCCGCCAGGGACCGGTCCGACGATAAGCAGCCGCACGTGAAGCCCGCGGCGAAACGCTGCCCGCACGGGCATGGGCCCGAGGTGAGGTGGAGGTGTGACAACCCAGCCCGCGTCCTGGCAATCCGAGCAGAGCGCCGCTACGACGGCGTCTGGGTCATCGCACAGCCAGCGAGCCCCCACTGCGACCGCACCGCTTGGGGACTCGGTGGTCCAGACTGGGCGGCCGGCAAGATGGGGCAGGTCAGTCGGATAGGACGGTGGCCTCGTCGGGGCGGCGCCGAAGTGGGTCACGATCTCGTCGGGGACCCGTCCCCGGCTGACAAGGCGTTGGTCCACGAAGGGATCCGGTTCGATTCCGCCCGCCTCGAACAGCACCTGCGGGGTCGCGTCGTCGCACATGGCAACAACTGGGTGCGCGCGGCCACTCTGATGCTCACTCGTTGGCATGGTTGCCTCACGCGATGTTCGACGGGTTCGGCCTAACGAGTATTGGGTCGCAACTTTCGGGACTCTTCCCTGCCAACCCTGCAGCCAGCGGTCCCGCGGGCGCGCCCGGATGCGCATCCCTGCTCCGGCTACAGGATAAACCGGAAATACCACGATGCCCAGCCCGAGCCAGCTCCCAAGCGGGCGCTGTTCGGCCCGTCACCCATCCCAGTACCCTGCCCACGCCGGTCGGCCGTCCCGACTTGGGCTGCCGAGGTGGCCGGAACCACAGGATTGGCCCGCATCGTAATCAGCCTCTGCTAGTTAGGCTGCGCTAGCCCCCCCAAACCGGCCGGCCCCCTTTGCCGGGTCGCCACCCGGTGGGCCGGCCCCAATGCCGTGCCTCGATCCATGCCGCACACCCCCGTCGCGCCTCAGCCCACGACCACCGTCCGGCCGACCACGACCATCGCGCCGCCGGTCTCCCACGCCGCCCTCCGAGGAACGACCGCCTCCCGGCTCTTCAGCCCCGGTGTCGGTGGCCCGGATCTGTGCGACCCACTTCCTCGGTCGATCGTCCCCCGCCGGACCACCGTTGACGCACCACCCGCCACCTCCGACGCACCCCCCAACCCCGTTGTCGCCGCCGCCACC
>JAEUJH010000319.1 GCA_016794825.1 Gemmatimonadota bacterium | reverse complement strand
AGGGCGGCGCTGCAGCCACTGCCGTTGGAAAAGGGGTCTTCGTTCTTCGTCGTGAGGCAGACGGGCAATGGAGATTAGCGACGAATATTTGGAATCTCGACCCTGCCCTGGCAAGATAGCACAACGACAGGAGCGGCTGCGTGGCAGCCCAATGAGCTCTCCACCGACGCGTCCCAGTGCCCCACCGCAGCCTAACACGGTATTGCAGCGGACAGCCGCACAGGGCCCGATTTGACAAGTCGCGGCCGCGCCCCAATGTTGTTTGATGGATGGCGCGGCCGCTTGGTTCCTTGAGGCGGCTGCCGCTGAATACCAATCCGTTAGACAGCGCACGAGCATCCGTCCGCGGGGTAGCTCTTATGAGAATGTCGCTTCTCCTCGCCATCGTCCTCGTCGGCTGTAGTCCCGCGATCCGGAGCATCGAGCTTGCGCCGAACTCGCGCGCCGTATCGGTCGGCACTAGCCCCATTCGACTGTACAGCGCCGTGCTGCCGCGCTGTCCGTTCGAGGACGTTGCCCTGATAACCTCGCAGCCCCGCGATCTCACCTCGTCGCCCAGGGTGCTTGACGGCCTGCGAGCCGAGGCGATCCGACTCGGAGGCGACGCGGTCGTCAACGTCCGGTATCTCGAAGAGGCCGTCCTTACCGGAACTGTGATCCGGTTTACGACGCCGGGCTGTAAGGAGTAGGTGCCTGTGCCGCGCCCTGAGCGTCGGTCGCGCCGCCCGGCTGGACGCGTGGCCGCGGGTCGCTGACTGGGACCGTTATAGGATCCGACCTCGCCCGAACTGGTCCATCGGGGCCGACTGCGGCGCAGCCATCCCTCGGGCCTGCGGGACCTGCCAAGCAGGCCTGGTACAGGGCGCTGTCTAACAATGGTGTTGCAGGCGGACGGGCGCCCGACGCTCCGTTTGACAAGTCGCGGCCGCGCCCCAATGTTGGTGGAGAAACGGCGCGGCCGCTCAGCTCCCTATGGCGCCCGCCGCTGAACACCAGCTCGTTAGACAGCACACTGGAGTTACGGTGCGACTTCGCTCCCCGGGCTTTCGGATTGGTGCCGCGTACGGAGTCGCCTTCTCCGGGTCGGGGAGAATGCTTGGACAGGTCGGCCGCCAGGTTGTGGCGTACGACGTGCCGGCGCGCCGGGCGGCCATCCGATCGCAGTGGCACTATCCACACCCCGCCGCTATTACCTTCAGTAGGTCGGATGTTTGGATGGCCGTCCGCAGCACGACGGGCGCGATCGCGGTCACCGACCTCGCCACCGGCCAGCCATTGAGCCGCCTAGCTCCGGAAACCGATACGGCAGATGATTCTGGACTCCGCAGCGTCGCCGATGAGTACCTCGTCGAGGCGTGCAGTAGCGGCACGCTTCGGGTCCGTCGCGCGGGCGATCTACAAGTTGAATACCTCGAGCAGCATCCAGCGGACATGCTTGGTCCGGTGGCGGCTTCGGCTGCGGGCGACAGATGGGTGATCGCGTTCAATCGACGGCAACTGGGCGCGCCGGACCGCCCCCGTTGCCGGATTGAAGTGCGGTCATGGCCCCTGGGCCGTGGTGTCCGCACGCAACTGGGCGACCAGTTCGGCAAGATTGCCGCGCTAGCATTGGCACCGGACGGTGAGCGCATTGCGATCTTGGAGGAGCAGCGCCGCTCTGGTGCGGCGCCGGTGTTTGATATCTCGCTCATCACGGTGGCTACCGGTTCCGTGGACTGTGTATCGACTCACGCTGCATGGCGGAGCCACCGCGGGTTCGCATGGTCTCCGTCCGGCGATCTGCTTGTCGTCGGCACCGAATCTGGGCACGCCCTCTTGGACGGCCGCACTCTCGCTCCGGCCGGCCATCTCCCCGGTGAGTACTCAAGCGACGCTGCATTCTCACCGGATGGTCGGCTGCTCGCTCTCGGGTATTGGGGTCATGGGGTGGTCTTACCGGTTACCGATCTTGCATCATGGTTTGGCAATGACCCCGCGAGTTCCGAGATCCGTGCTGTCTAACAAAGAATTGGATCTGACGAAGCCGCTGCGCGTCTTCGCAGATCAATTCTGATCCGTTAGACCGCAACACAGGCATCAGATATCAGCATGCATGTGGTCAAGGCCGAGTTCATGCGCTTCGACGAAGTCGCCCTTCCCGCCTTGATCGACGCGGTCGGCGTCTACGTCATTTGGGATTCCCAGGCGGTCGCCCGACCGTCTTACATCGGCGAAGGCGTCGTGCTGAAGCGCCTCAGTGAGCATGCCGGCCGGTTCGCCAAGCCCTTCGACGGCTACCTTGCCTTGCTCGGGGATCGAACCGGCCGGGCCGCGAAGTCGGAGGCTGAGCTGGTCGAGGCGCTCCTCCTTGAGGTCGCGGCTCAGACGGACAGGCTTCCTCCGAATAATGTCGCGCCCGGCAAGACCAAGGGCCTCGACCGACTGTTCCGGTCGCACGGAGTTGTCCGGGTCGCGGTGTCCGGGTGGGACCCCCTGGCGATACCGTGGCAGTCGCGGCGCATGAGCTCGCGAAAGACCATTCGCCTTGAGGACCTTGGCGGAGTGATCGGAATCGAACACAACTGGCGGCTCCGACGGCTCCAGTCATGAGGCTGAGCCTCGTTTAGCGTCGCGGTCTAACAAATGTTTTGCAACAGACGGCCGCCCAAGGCTCCGGCTTGCCAAGTCGCGGCCGCGCCCCGATGTTGATCGGTGGACGGCGCGGCCGCTCAGTCCCGTGTGGCGGCCGCAGTTGAAAACGATCCGTTAGG
>JAEUJH010000260.1 GCA_016794825.1 Gemmatimonadota bacterium | reverse complement strand
CTTCTGGATCGCGTGCGGACCTCCTTGTCCGCCCAGTACGACGTGCTGCAGGAACAGGGGCGCGGCGGCATGGCCACGGTCTTCCGCGCCCGCGACCGCAAGCACGATCGCCTGGTCGCCATCAAGGTGCTGCACCCCGAGCTGGCCCAGGCGGTCGGTTCGGAACGGTTCCTCCGCGAAGTCCGGATCACCGCCCGCTTGAATCACCCGCACATCCTGCCGCTGCTCGATTCCGGTTCGACCGACGGGCTCCTGTATTACGTCATGCCGTTCGTCGAGGGCGAGTCGTTGCGGCACCGCCTCGAGCGCGACCGTCGCCTGCCGGCCGACGAGGGCCTGCGCCTGCTGCGCGAGGTGGCCGACGCGCTCGCCGCCGCCCACGCCGCGGGCATCGTCCATCGCGACATCAAGCCCGAGAACATCCTCCTCCAGCAGGGCCACGCGCTGGTGGCCGACTTCGGCATTGCCCGGAGCCAGCACGGCACCAGCGCCGGCGGACTCACCTCCACTGGCGTGGCCATCGGCACGCCGGCCTACATGAGCCCCGAGCAGGCCCTCGGTGGCGGGGGCGACGACCCTCGGACCGATCTCTACGCCCTGGGCTGCACGGCCTTCGAGATGCTGACCGGCGAGCCGCCCTTTGCGGCCCCGAATGCCATGGCGAGCCTCAACCGAAAGCTCACCGAGCCGCCGCCGGCGTTGTCGCCCCGTCCGTCCGGACTGGGGTCCGGCGCCGCGGCGGCCATTCGGAAAGCGATGGCCCGCGAGGCAGGGGATCGATTCGAGAGCGTCCAGGCGTTTGTCGCCGCGCTCGACGCCGACCGGGCCGCCCCGGCGGGCGCGGTCTCCTCGCTGGGCCGGCGCGTGGCTCTGGCGGGCGCGGTGGTGGTGGTCCTGGCGGGGGCCGCGTGGGTGGCCCTGCGCCCGCGGGGTGGTTCCGAACCAGCTCCCGCCTCCGCCAGTCGGCCGCTGGCCTCGACCATGGCGGTGCTGCCGTTCGAGAACCTGTCGCGCGACACCGCAGTGGCCTTCATCGCCGAGGGACTGGCCGACGAACTGGTGACCAGCCTCTCGCAGGTGCCCGGCCTCAGGGTCGCCTCGCGGACGTCGACCGCCGCGCTCCAGCGCCGCGGGCTCGACCTCAAGGAGGTTGCCGCCCGGCTCGACGTCGAGACCGTGCTCGAGGGCAGCGTCCGCGTCAGCGGCGATCGGGTCCGGGTCTCGACCCGGCTGGTGAAGGTGGCGGACGGGTACTCCATCTGGTCGCGGTCGTACGACCGGTCGTCGACCGACGTTCTCCGGATCCAGGAGGAGATCGCCGGCGCCATCGCCGCCGCGCTCCAGGGGAGCGAGAACGGCGGGGCCGCCGCGGGCGCGCTCTCGAGCGGCACCACCGATCCCGAGGCGTATCAGCTCTACCTGCAGGCTCGCGCGTTGCGCCAGCGGCAGACCGCCCAGCAGTTGGTGACCGCGGTCCAACTCTTCAAGGCGGCCATCGAGCGCGACCCGGGTTTTGCCCGGGCCTGGGCCGGTCTGGCCGAGGCCAGCGCGGTGCAGGGCTGGTACGACTTCCGCCCCCCGCGCGACGCCTTTCCCGAGGCCATGGCCGCCGCCGATTCGGCCCTGCGCCTCGATCCGCGCAATGCCTCGGCCGAGTCCACCAAGGCCTACGCGGCGCTCTATTACGAGTGGAACCTGCCGAAGGCGGAGCAGGCGTTCCGTCGCGCGCTGGAGTTCGATCCCAACAGCGCCATTGCCCATCAGTGGTACGCCAACTACCTGTCGGTGGCCCAGCGATGGGACGAGGCCGAGCGCGAGTTCGACGTCGCGCTGCGGCTGGAGCCCACCGCGCCGGTGCGGCACGCCGTGGCGATCTGGGTGCAGCACTTCCGCGGCGACGACACGCGCGCCCTCGCCACCTTCCAGCGGGTGGTGCAGCTCGACTCCACCTACGCCCTGACGTTCCAATGGGGAGCCAAGCCGCTCCTGGCCACCGGCCGCGTGGCCGAGGCGGTCGCGGCGCTCGAATGGGCGGTGACGCTGTCGAAACGGGGGGCCTCGTTCGTGGCCGACCTGGCCGCGGCCAAGGCCCGTCAGGGAGACACCGCGGCGGCCCGGCGCCTCCTCGACGAGGTGCTCTCCGATCCGGTCGTTCCCGCCTACGAGGTGGCCAAGGTCTATCTGGCGTTGGGCGACAAGGCCACCGCGATGCAGTGGCTCCGCCGGGCCTTCGACGCCCGGACCCACTCGATGGTGTTCCTCCGCATCGACCGGCAACTCGAAGCGCTTCGGGGGGACTCCGCGTTCGAGGCTCTGGTCAAGCAGGTGGGGCTCTAGGGCGAGCGCGGCAAGGGCGGGCGCTTCCGCTCCAGGAACCGCCCCGGTTTGGCGCCCGTCATCGCTCCGTTCCGCAGGACCAGCGTCCCGTTCACCGCCACGTGCACCACCCCCTCG
>JAEUJH010000174.1 GCA_016794825.1 Gemmatimonadota bacterium | reverse complement strand
CCACCATGGGGATTCCGCTCCGGCGGGGCCGCGGGTTTACCGCGGCCGACGGCCTCGGCTCGGCCAAGGTGGTGATCGTCAACGAAACCATGGCGGCGCTGCTCTGGCCCGGTCAGGAGGCGGTGGGGCAATGCCTCATCGTCGGTCGGGGTACCAACGAATGCCGTGAAGTCGTCGGGGTCATGGGCGATGCCAGCAGCGAGCGACTCGACCTGCCCCCAGTGGCGGCGTATTTCGTGCCGATGCCGCAGAGCGCCAACCTGAACGGCGACCGGACGTTGTTCGTTCGAGTGGCGGGGGCACCGAGCGCGGCGGTGGGGTCGGTCCGGACCTTCCTCCAGACCATGGTGCCCAACCTCCCGGTGGCCAACGTCAGGCCGATGGCCGATCAGATGGCGGGATTGTACCGACCGTGGCGGCTGGCGGCGGCGCTGTTCGGCGTGATGGGATTGATCGCGCTGGTGGTGGTGCTGGTCGGCCTCTACAGCGTGCTGTCGTACGGCGTGGCGCAGCGTCGGCGCGAGTTCGGGGTGCGATCCGCGCTCGGCGCCACCCGGAACGAGGTCGTGTCGCTGGTGCTGGGCGAGGGGCTCCGGATCATCGCGATCAGTCTGATGGTCGGCGTGGCGATCGGGATGGCGGTGGGGCCGTGGTTGCGTCCGTTGCTGTTCCGGACTTCGCCATGGGATCCGATCGTTCTGATCGGGGTGCCGCTGGTGCTGGCGGTGGCGACGGCGGTCGGGAGCCTCGTCCCGGCGCGGCGGGCCGCCGCGGTGGATCCCGCCACGGCGCTTCGAACGGATTGAGCGGGGCGCTCGACGCCGGCGCCCTTCGAGGCCATTATTGGCCGGATGACCGTCGATGCGCTCGTCACTGACCTGGTCGAAGCCGGCGCCGACCGACTCGAGGCGGTCATCCGGACCGAGATGCCCGGTTCGGCCGAGCGGGCCCTCGACTGGCTCCGCGGGCTGACCGGGTCGGGCCGGCTGGCCGACTACTTCCTCCATCCAACCCGGTTCCCGATGGTACGGCTCCCCGTCTGGGCCATCGAGGCCGAGGCGGCGGACCACCGCACCCTGGTGGGCGACACGATCTACAGCACGATGGCGGGCTACTATCACATCCGCCTGCTCGACGACGTGATGGACCGGATGCCCGAGGCGCCGCTCGAGCTGTTGCCGCTGGCCGGGCTGTTCCACCTCGAGTTCCAGTCGGCCTACCAACCTCACTTTCCCGCCGAGTCACCGTTCTGGGCGGTGTTCCGGAGCCGGTGGCTCCGTCTGGCGGATTGGACGGTGCCGCGGCCGGCCGGCAAAGCTGCCGATGGGACGGCGCCGCGGCCGGAACGCGACGGCGTGATTGGGACGGTGCCATCGGTGGATCCCGACGCCGGCGAGCAGTTGCTCGAACGGGCCGGCGCCACGGTCGGTGCCGTGGTCATTCCTCTTCGGGCGTTGACCCTCGGCGTCGGAGCCCCGGACCGGTTCGTGCGCTGGGAGCCGGTGGTGCTGGCCCTGGCCCGCGTGGAACAGTGGATCGACGACGTGGTCGACTGGCAGCAGGATCTGGATCGCGGTCAGCCGAATCTGCTGCTCGCGGCGGGCGCCACGCGAGCGCGGCCGGGCGAAGCCACCGCGGTGTGGGTGGTGCGCGAGGGGTACCGGTGGGGTCTGGCCACCGCCCGCGCGCGGCTCGACGAGCTGGAGCCGGCCGCGCGGTCGCTTGCCAGCGCGCCACTGGCGGCGTTTCTCGACCGGCGCCGGGCCGCGCTCGCGGCCTTGATGGCGCGAACGGAGGCCGGGCTCGACCAACTCGCGGCCCTGGCGCGGAGTTTTCCAACGTCTTCCGCTTGACGCTCCCCGGTCGGGGACTACATTCTCTCCGTCCCGACCGGTTCGAGTCGGGGATACCCCCCGCGCATACCGGCAGGCACGCCACCAGGGAGTTACCATGGCCGCACCGTTGGACTTCAATCACCTCGTCATTCGGATGCTTGGCGACGTGAAGTTTCGGGCCGCGTTGATCAAGAACCCCGAGAAGGCGCTCAAGTCGATCGGCGCCAAGCCGTCGAAGCAGCAGATCGCGGCGCTCAAGGCCGTCGATTGGAACGCCATGCAGAAGGTCTTCCTGGCGTTCAAGGCCGGGATGCACCCCGACACCGCGTTCACTTGATCCACGCCTTCGCCCCCGATTCGATCCAGGTCCATCAGATCCAACGCGGGGGCCTGCCGACCCTCACCCAGCTGCTTTCGGCCGATGCGCCGCGGTTCGCGCTCAGCCTGATCGCGGTGGGTGGGGTGGTCTGGCTGATCACCTACCTGGCGGCGCTCCGGACCTCGCATCGCGAGCGGGTCACCACCATTCCGCTCGCGGCGGTCTGCCTCAACATCACCTGGGAAGTCGTCCACAGCATCGTCTACCCGCCGCCGCGCCAGATCGATCTCTACACCAACCTGGCGTGGCTCGGACTCGACCTGCTGATCCTGCTGCAGATCTTCCGGTACGGTCGGGCTCGCCAGACCGTGGCGCAGATCCGGGACTATTTCGCCCCGGTGGTGATCGGGGTGCTGGTGCTCTCCTTCGTCGGGCATCTGACGTTCCATCGTCACGTCACCGCCAACTCGATCTTCCCGGACGAATCCGGCGCCATTCCGGCGTACCTGATCAACCTGGTGATGAGCGTGCTGTTCGTGTCGATGTACTATCAGCGGACCGATGGCGCCGGGTTGTCCAAGACGGTGGCGTGGGGCAAGTGCGTCGGGTCGCTCTGCTACGCGGTGGGCAACATCCTGGTGCTGAACCGATTGCCGACGGTCACCTACGAGGTGCAGGTCCGGGCGGCGGGCGCCGCGACGTGGGTGCCGGCCGGCGAGGTCGGGAACACCACGATCCACCCCGGCTTCATCTTCTTCCTGTTTGCCGGGATCGCGATCTTCGACATCATCTACCTCTACCTGCTCTACTTCGGACCCCGCGGAAGCCATCGAGCGCCAGCACCCCAGTAAGGATCTCCGCGCCGAGACGCTCGTCCGCCAGCGAGAGTCGGCGCAGTCGGTTAGCCACCGCGGTCAGGCCACTTTCCCGAAAACAACTCCGGGCCACGATCCGGCCCTCGCTCCACAGATCGGTGCCGCCGCCGAGGCTGTGGAACACCGGCACGTCGCCGCGGGCCAGGGCCTCCCGTTCGAGCGCCTCGACGGCCGGGTGGCCCGCGCGGGGGATCGGGAGCGGGGCTAACTCGGTCCGGAACCAACCGGGGCGGCGGAGCGCCTTCCGGTACCAGGCGGTCGGCCGGAGGATGACGCGGATCGGGGTGGTGGCCAGGCCGCGGAGCGGACCGGCGGGGCCGAGCAGTTCGGCGCCCCAACGCCGTAGGACCGCGTGGCCGTCCCGGTATCCCTCGATCAACTCGGTCTGGTAGTGGCTGGCGCGGACCGCCGGCGAGGGAAGGCCGGCCGCCAGGCCGGCATGGTCGTCCCTGAGGTCGAGACCCGGCAGGAACCCGGTCAGGGCCAACGACGGCGAGCGGCGGAACGCGGTGAACCGCGGATGGGCGATCGTCTCGCCGTCGACCAGCACCGGCTGGTCGCCGACGGCGATGAGGTTGTCGCGATGGACGTCGCGGACCTCGAGGACCTCGAACAGCGCGAGCAGCGTGCCGGCACGCCGGTGGAAGGCGCGCGCCTGTCGAGCGGAAGCTGGACGACGGGGCGCCAGGTACTCGACCCACCCGTACCGCGCCCGCGGCAGGATGACCGGCGTCAGGAACGGTCCGGCCGCCGCGCGGGGCCCAAGCCAGCGGATGACCCGGTTCCAGATCAGTTCCGGCCCGAGCGGTCGGGGCTTGTGGATCAGCGTTAGGCCGGAGCGGAACCGGACCCGGGTCACCCGCCGCAGGCCGCCGTGGGGGTCGCCCAGGGCGGTCAACCGGACGATCGGGCCGGGGATCATCCCGCCGCCGAACCGGACCGCCAGGCGGGCGGCGTCGCGTTCGACGTGGCGAGCGAGTTCGAGGGCGGCGGGGATGGCCAGACTGGACGACACGGTGCTCCGAAGGGTCAGGGCCGAACGGCCCGACCAAGTTAGTTTATGGGTGTGACCAAACCTCATTTCGGGTTTCTCGCCGTCCGGTTCCGGGGGGGGATCCGGGCCGCTGACAAACGGCGGGTTGTCCAACACTGTCACCTCGAAACCTATCAGGCCCGCCATGAATTGCCGGGCGAGGCGTTTGCCGTGGTGCCGGTGGCCGGCGAGCCGGAACCGGCCCGCCACGCCCGAGCGCACGCGGCCCTCCGCCGCCACCGGCACGTGGTCCGGGTCGACACGGTGCATGCCCACGCCAAGGGGCTGGTCGCGGTCACCGACCGGATCTGGGTGGGCGTGGTCGACGGGCCGAGGGGCCGGGCCGCGCTGGCGGCGGTCCGCGGCCGGGGCGGCGTAGTGGTCCAGCGGCACGGATCCGACCATCTGATCCGGCTCCCCGCCGGCGTCGATCCGCGGCGGGAGTGCGCCGCGTTGGCGCGGCGGGCCGGGGTGGAATACGCGGAACCCGACCACGTGCTGGTGGGCCACGGCTTCAAGTCCGGGCGGGGGCGGCCCGCGCTCCGAGTGCAGCCCAGCCTGGATGGCATTGGACTGGCCCAGGCCTGGCGCCGTCAACCGATCGATGGCCGCACCGTGGTGGCGTTGCTCGACTGCGGGGTCGACGGCCGCCATCCCGATCTCCGCGGGGCCATCACCGGCAGCTTCGACGCGACCGGCCGGGGCGGCGCCACTCGGCCGGCTCCTTGGGACAGTCACGGCACCGAGTGCGCGGGCCTGGTGGCGGGGCGGGGTCGGGCCGGTGGGGTCCGCGGCGTGGCCGCGGGCGGCGGTTTCCTTCCGATCCGGATCGGCTACACCCCGACCCGACTCGGCGACTACGTCACCAAGGTGTCGTGGTTCGTGGCCGGCATCGAATGGGCCTGGCGACACGGTGCCGACGTGCTGAGCATGAGCTTCGGCGGCGGCCCTCGGGCCACGCCCATCCTCAAAGCCTTGGCCCGGGCCCGGACCGAGGGGCGCCAGGGCAAGGGTTGCGTGCTGGTGGCCGCGGTGGGCAACTCCGGCGTCGACGGGGTCGAGTTCCCGGCCTCGGCGCCGGGCGTCATCGGGGTCGCGGCCACCGATCGGACCGGCAAGCCGGCGGCGTTCTCGAATCGAGGCGCGGCGGTCGACCTCGCCGCGCCGGGGGTCAACGTGACCACCCTGACCATACCCGACCCGACCGAGGACGAGCCGTCGCTCCTGTACACCGACAGCGGCACGTCCCTCTCGACTCCGGTGGTGGCGGGGGTGGCGGCGCTGGTCATCGCGGCCGATCCGTCCCTCCGAGGCGATCAGGTGGCCCGCCTGCTGGCCGACACGGCCACTCGGCGGGGGCCCCGCTCGAAGCGAATCGGGGCCGGGGTGGTGGACGCCGCCGCCGCCGTGGCCGCGGCGCAGGAATGCCGGAACCGCCGCGGATGAGCGAGACCCTCGAGCGCCTGCAGGCGGTGCTGGGCGACCAGTACCGCGTCGACCGCGAGATCGGCCGGGGCGGCATGGCCACGGTCTACCTGGCGCACGACCGGAAGCACGCCCGGAAGGTGGCGGTCAAGGTCCTCCACCCCGGACTCGAGGTCATCGGCGGGGCCGAGCGGTTCCAGCGGGAAATTGAGATCGCCGCGTCGCTCTCCCATCCCAACGTGCTGCCGCTCCTCGACTCCGGGAGCGCCGACGGACTCCGCTACTACATCATGCCGTTCGTCGACGGCGAGTCGCTCCGTCAGCGACTCGACCGGGAGCATCAGCTCTCGTTGCCCGAGGCGCTCCGGATCACCCGGGCCGTGGCGGCGGGCCTGTCGCACGCCCACCAGCGGGGCATGGTCCATCGCGACATCAAGCCCGAGAACATCCTCCTGTCGGGCGATCAGGTCCTGGTCACCGACTTCGGGATCGCCCGGATGGCGGCCTCCAACGAGAACCTGACGGCCACGGGGTTCTCGTTAGGCACGCCGAACTACATGAGCCCCGAACAGGCCATGACCAGCCGGCAGGTCGACGCCCGGAGCGACCTCTACAGCCTCGGCTGCGTCTGCTACGAACTGATCGCCGGCCATCCGCCATTTCTCGGCTCCTCCTGGCAGGAGGTGATGGGCCGTCACGCCATCGATTCGGTCCCGTCCCTCCGCTCGGCCCGGCCCTCGGTGCCGCCCGGCCTGGAACGGGTCATCGAACGGGCGCTCGCCAAGGCCCCGGCGGATCGCTACTCCACGGTGGCCGACTTCGTGGCCGCGCTCCCGTCGGAGGGCGAACTCGAGCTGGCCCTGACCGGCGCGGGCGCCGCGGCGGCGGTTCCGCCGATCCGGGCGGAGTCGAGCCGACGGCGGTGGCTGGGCGGCGCGGTCGTGGGCCTGGTGGCGGTGGCCGGGATAATCGGCACGGTCTGGTTTCGGGGCCGCGCGGCGCCGACGGGCGATGGGAAGCCGATCCTGCTCGCGGTGCTGCCGCTGGCCAACGTGGGGCCGCCCGAGGACGAGTACTTCGCCGATGGCCTCTCCGAGGAAATCGCCACTCGGCTCTCGCGCGTCCGGGGCATCGGGGTCATTGCCCGGAACGCCCGGATCGACCGCCACGACGGCGACGGGTCGGCCGAGGCGATCGGCCGACAGCTCGGGGTCCGGTACATCCTCGACGGGACGGTCCGCTGGGCGGCGTCGGACGGGAGCCGGGCGGACGTCCGGATCACCCCGAAGCTGATCGAGGTGGAAACCGGCCGGATCCTCTGGGGCGACCAGGTGTATCAGGGCGTCATCACCAACGTGTTCGACCTCCAGACCCAGATCGCCGAACGGGTCGTGTCGGAGCTGCGGGTTCAGCTCGGCGAGTCGGAGCGGCTGGCCCTCCGGAACTCGGCGACGGAAAACGTGGAGGCCTACGGCCAGTACAGCCTGGGCCGGTTCCTGTGGAAGAAACGGACGGCGGAGGGCCTGGTGCAGGCGGTGGCCGCGTTCGAACGGGCGCTGGCGGCCGATCCGAAATACGCCCGCGCCCATGCCGGGCTGGCCGACGCGTACATCCTCTACCCCCAGTTCGGGGTGACGGCCGTCGGTCCGGCGGAGGCGTTCGACCGGGCCCGGAAGGCGGCCAATCAGGCCCTGGCGCTCGATTCGACCCTGGCGGAGGCCCACGCGTCGTTAGGCGAGATCGCCACCTACGTCGACTGGGACTGGGATGGCGCCGAGCGGCATTTCCGCCGGGCCATCGACCTCGACCCGGGCTACGCGACCGCGCGGCAATGGTACGCCGAACTGCTGACCATCGTCGGCCGTCACAATGAGGCGCTGGTGCAGGCGCGGGAGGGCCGCCGGCTCGACCCGACCAGCGCGGTGGTGGTCCACGCCGAGGCCCACACCCTCCGGGCGCTGGGCCGGTGGGACGAGGCGCTGGTGGCGTACGAGGACGTCCTCCAGCGCGACCCGACCTTCCGCTACGCCCATCCGGGCATGATCCAGTCCGCCCTCCTCAAGGGCGACCTGCCGCTGGCCGAGCGGCTCCAGCTCCGTTTCGGCGACACCACGGCGGTGATGCGGCTCTGGGCCCGCGCCGTCGTCGACACCACCCGCCGGGCCGAAGCGCGCCGGGTGGTGGGCGCGAGCCCCGAGGTGGCGGCCCTGCCGGGCTTCCTCAACGCCGCGATCTACGCCAGCATGGGGCTCGACGATCAGGCCATGGCCGTGCTCGAAGCCGATGCGGCGCAACGCGGGATCGCGGCGCTCGGCATCAAGTCGACCCAGTTCTACGACCGGCTCCGGGGCACGCCGCGGATGAAGGCCCTGGTGGCGAAAATGAACCTGCCGCCCGACTGACAGGGTCGCTCCCCGGCGCGGGCCCCGGTAGATTCCCGGGGCCATGATCGCGGCCGACCGTCGGTCGGCCGCTCGCTTCCTCGGAGCCGCTCGCGTGACCCAGGCCACTCCCACCACGCCCGAGGGCCAGGCCCTCTACCTCCAGCTCAAGGCCAAGCTCCACGACGTCGTCCCCGACGTCGAACTCCGCTACAAGGCCGAGATCGCCGCCGAAGTCAATCGGCTCAAGGTCGAACGGAACGCCGTCATCCTCGGCCACAACTACATGGAGCCCGCGCTCTATCATTCGGTCCCCGATCACACCGGCGACTCGCTCGAGCTGTCGCGGATCGCCGCGCGGACCGAGAAGGACGTCATCGTGTTCTGCGGCGTCCGCTTCATGGCCGAGACGGCCAAGATCCTGAATCCGGGCAAGCGGGTGCTGATCCCGGCGCTGCCCGCCGGCTGCTCGCTGGCCGCCAGCATCACCGCGGACGACGTCCGCGGTCTCAAGGCCCGCTATCCCGGGGTGCCGGTGGTCACCTACGTGAACACCTACGCCGACGTCAAAGCCGAAACCGACGTCTGCTGCACCTCGAGCAACGCGGCCGCCGTGGTGGAGTCGTTCGGGACCGGGCCGGTCATCTTCCTGCCGGACGAATACCTGGCCCGCAACGTGGCCCGGGAAACGGGGCGGCGGCTGATCCTCCCCGAATCCGGCCAGGCCGCGCCTCCGGCGGGCGATCTGACGAATACCCTGATCGGCTGGCGGGGCCGGTGCGAGGTCCACGAGCAGTTTACCGTGGGCGACATCGAGGCGGCGCGGCGCCAGTTTCCGGACGTGATGGTGCTGGCGCATCCGGAGTGCAGCCCCGAGGTCGTGGCCGCCGCCGACTACGCCGGCAGCACCACCGCGATGATCCGGGAGGTGGAACGGTCGAGCGCCCGCCGGTTCCTGATGATGACCGAGTGCTCGATGGCCGACAACGTGGTGGCCGCCCATCCGGAAAAGGAAATGCTCCGGCTCTGCAGCGTCCGCTGCCCGCACATGAACCAGATCACCCTCGAGGCCACCCGCGACGCGCTCCGCCACGATCGCCACGAGGTGGTGGTGCCCGAGGCGATCCGGATACCGGCGGCCCGCGCGGTCGAACGGATGATCGCGATCGGCCCGGTCGGGAAGAAGGACTGATGGCCGGAGCGTCCCTGCCCGATCCGCTCGAGTGCGAGGTCCTCGTCATCGGCAGCGGGATGTCGGGCGGGGTGACCGCTCTCGAGCTGGCCGACGCGGGCGTGGCCGTCGTCCTGGTGGCGCGGTCGGCGGCGCCGGACGAGTCCAACACGAGCTACGCCCAGGGCGGGATCATCTACAAGGGGCGCGAGGACACCCCGGAGCAGCTGGCCCGTGACATCGAGGTGGCCGGCGCCGGCTACTGTCACGCCGAGGCGGTGGCCATCACCACCCGCGAGGGGCCGGGCCGGGTCGAGAAGATCCTGATCGAACGGTTAGGCGTGCCGTTCGACCGCGGCCCCGACGGCGCGCTGGCGCTGGTGCTCGAGGGCGGCCACTCGATGCCCCGGATCATCCACGCGGCCGACGCCACCGGCCGGGCCATCGAGGATGCCCTCCTGGCCGCGCTGCGGGCCCATCCCAACATCCGGTTCCTGACCGGCTACACCGCCATCGATCTGCTGACCCCGTCGCACCATTCGATCGATCGGCTGGCGGTCTATCAGCCGCAGTCGTGCGTGGGCGCGTATCTGTTCGAGCAGGCCTCCGGCCGGGTGGTGCGTTGCGTGGCGCGGCACACGGTGCTCGCCACCGGCGGCCTGGGTCAGATCTACCTCGGTACGTCGAACCCGCCCGGCTCCCGGGGCGACGGAATCGCGATGGCGTACCGCGCCGGGGCGAGGGTCATCAATCTCGAGTTCGTCCAGTTCCACCCGACCATTTTCCACCACCCGCAGGCGCCCAGCATCCTGATCACCGAGGCGGTCCGGGGCGACGGCGCCCGGCTCTGTCACGCCGACGGCAAGCCGTTCATGGATCGCCACGATCCGGAACGGAAGGATCTGGCCCCGCGGGACGTGGTGGCCCGGAGCATCTATCGGGAAATGCTGGAGCGCGGGGTCGACAGCGTCTTCCTCGACCTCCGTTCCTATATATCTGAGGCCCGGATCCGGGAGCACTTTCCGAACATCCAGCGGGCCTGCCAGGCCTGGGGCATCGACCTGACCCGCGACCTGGTGCCCGTCCGCCCGGGGGCCCACTACTCCTGTGGCGGCCTCTGGGTGGACGCGATGGGGCAGACCACCATCGACGGCCTCTACGCCGTCGGCGAAGTGGCCTGCACCGGACTCCACGGCGCCAACCGGCTCGCCAGCACCGGGCTCCTCGAGGGACTCGTGTACGCGCATCGCGCGGCCGAACACATCCGGACCCAGGGCGGGCGGCGCACCCGGTTTCCGGCCGCCGGGATTCCGCCGTGGCGAGTGGAGGGAACGGTGCCGCCGGATCCGGCGCTCATCCAGCAGGATCTGAGCGTCATCCAGCACATCATGTGGCACTATGTCGGCCTGGTTCGGACCACGCTTCGGCTCGAGCGGGCTCTTCGGGAGCTGCGCCACCTCGAGACCGAGATCGAACAGTTCTATCGGGTCAGCGCGCTCTCGGACGACCTGATCGGGCTGCGGAACGCGGCCCGGACCGCGGTCATCGTGGCCCAGGCGGCGTGGTCCAACAAGACCAGCGTGGGTTGCCACTACCGGGAGTAGCGGATTCATCGATCGGACGCCCGGTCGCAGCGATCCCGGCGGCCTGAAAATCACCCGGTCTGCGAGGTGTAAGGCTTTGTCAGCAAGTAACTTGCCTTCGACCGATCCGAGCTTGCGAAATATTTCACAAGCGGGTATCTTGGTCGCGCCATGACAACTCAGGGTCCCCGGCCCGGCTTCGGTGTCGGGACCAAGTATCTGGCCGCGGCCATGCGGTTTGCCGGCGCGATCGTGATGTTCCTGTTCGGCGGCCTCGGTCTCGATCGGTGGCTGCACACGACGCCGCTGTTCACGCTGGCTGGCGCGATGGTTGGCGCGGTGCTCGGATTCCTGAGCGTGTACCGGGAGTTCCGAGCGGACCACAAGAACCCGATGCGCTCGTGGTCGGACAAACCGCGGGACTAGGGCTGGTCCTGGCGGTGGTGGTGGCCCTGGTGTTCCGGGTCGCCTTCGGAGTCCAGGGCATGGTGGCCGGGCTGGTGTTCGGCCTGCTGGCCGCCGGGCTCCAGACGGTGGCGGTGGCGCTCGCGGCGCCTCGACTGAAGGCCCGCGACTACACCGGGCTGCTGGGCCGATGGGCGGTGGGCGCCGGCATCAGGCTGGTGGGCGTGGTCCTGATTCCGGTGGCGGTGGTGCTCGACCGAAACACGTTCCCGCCGCTCGCGGCGGGTTTGGGATATCTGGCGGTACTGGTTCCGCTCTTCTTCTTCGAGATACGACGGTTTCGATGACCGAGACCCAGGGCGAAGGCATCAACATCGGGGAGATCGTTCTCCACCACACGTCGGACGCCTACGCGATCGACTTCGAGCCGTTCGGCACGATCTCGTGGCACAAGTGGCCCGATGTCCATCTTGGTTCGCTGACGCTGAACCTCACGCCGACCAAGCACGTCGTCTTCATGATCCTGGCCGCGGTGCTCGTCCTGCTGGTCATGTGGATCACCAAGCGCGGTCTGATCAAGCAGCGGGCCCATCAACAGGCGCCCACCGGGTTCCCCGGGTTCATGGAGCAGATCGTGCTCTGGGTCCGGGACGACATCGCCATCGCCAACATCGGCGAGAGCGGCAAGAAGTTCGCGCCGTTCATCGTGGCCCTCTTCTTCTTCGTGCTGTTCATGAACCTCCTCGGCCTGCTGCCGTGGGGGGCCACCGCCACCGGCAACCTGGCCGTCACCGGCGCGCTGGCGCTGATGGTGTTCGTGGTGGTGGAAATCGGCGGATTCCTCAAGCTCGGCCCGAAGGGCTATCTCGGCACCATCTTCCCGCATTTCGAGGGCGTGGGTGGGGTCGGGGGCGCGGTCCTGACGGTGGCGATGGCGCCGATCGAAATCCTCTCGAAACTGGTCAAGCCGTTCGCGCTCGCGGTCCGTCTCTTCGGCAACATGACGGCGGGCCATTTCGTGGTGCTGTCGCTGGCGGGGATCATCCTGTTCTTCGGGAACTGGCTGATCGGGATCCCGACCGCGGTGGTGATCGCGCTGATCTATCTGCTGGAGACCCTGGTGGCCGGGCTCCAGGCGTACGTGTTCGCGCTCCTGGCGTCGACCTTCATCGGGTTGATGCAGACCGAGCACCACTAGGACGAAGGACCCGGGGCCATCGCGCGCTCGATGGCACTCCGGAGTAGCCGGCCGAGCGGCCGGCGATGTCCGCCGCCGAGTCCTCCGGGACCCGGCCAAGGCGGACCCGAAGGAAGGCCTGGCCGGGAGACCGGGCCCATCCGACGATCGGCGCGACCGATTCTCAGTCTCCCCACCTAACGGGAACGCACCACCATGTTGAACTTCATCGCCTTCTTGCAGGAAGCCAACGCCGCCGCCTCGGGCTACGCCCTCCTCGGCGCCGGTATCGGCATCGGTCTCGCCATCCTCGGCGCCGGCCTCGGCCTGGGCCGGATCGGCGGCTCGATCGCCGACGGCATCGCCCGGCAGCCGGAAGCCGCCAAGGAGATCGCCCAGGGTCCGTTCATCATCGCGATCCTTCTCGAAGGCGCCACGATCATCGCGCTGGTCTTCGCCCTGCTGTTCAAGCTGCTCTAGTCGGTGGCGACGACCATGACGCTCGGGATGCTCGCGGTACTCGCCGCGGAAGGCGGGGGCGGCGGGCCGTTCTCGGTCAACCCGGGTCTGATTCTCTGGACCTGGGTGGTCTTTCTCATCTTCCTGTTCTTCTTCCGGAAGACGTTCTGGGTCACGATCGTGAGCCGGGCGGAGGAGCGTGAGAAGACGATCGCGGGGCAGCTCGCTCAAGCCGAACAGATGAATGCCGAAGCCCGGAAGCTGCTCGACGAGCAGAAGAAGGCGACGGCCGAGGCCCGGAGCGCGGCGCAGACCCTGTTGGCCGAGGCCAAAGCCGCGGCGGACAAGGAACGGGCGCTGAGCCACGAAAAGGCCAAGCAGGAGCAGGAGGCGCTGATGGAGCGGGCCCGGCGGGACATCGCCGCGGAGCGCGACAAGGCGGTGGCCGACCTGCGGCGGGAGGCGGTCGATCTGGCCCTCGGCGCCGCGGCCAAGGTGGTCGGGCAGCGGCTCGACGCCGATGCCGATCGGAAGATCGTGCTCGATTACCTGGCCAAGGTGGAGACCAGTCACTGATGTCGGGATCCATCGTCGCCCAGAACTACGCCGAGGCGCTCTACGACCTGGCGTCCAAGTCGGACAAGCTCGAGGAGTACGGCCGGCTGATCGAGGCCACGGCGCGCGCCCTCGAGGCCGCGCCGGATGTCCGGGCGGTGCTGGTCAGCCCGAAGGTGCCCAAGGCGCTGAAGAGCGAGCTGGTTGGGCGGGCGATGAGCCAGGCCGGCGCGCCCCGGGAATTCGTGCTGTATCTCCAGGCCGTGGTCAAGCGGGGGCGCCAGTCGGCGTTCAGCGGGATCGCGGATGCCTACGGTGACCTGGTCGATCGGAAGCTCAATCGGGTTCGCGCCTCGGTGACGTTGGCGCGGCAGCCCGACGCGGCGCTCGAGCAGGCCGTCACCGCGTCGCTCACCAAGATGCTGGGCAAGGAAGTCCTCGCCCGGTTCGTGGTCGATCCGGAGATCCTCGGTGGCACGGTCGTGCGGGTGGGCGATCGGATCCACGATGGTTCGCTCCGGCGGAAGCTGGTTCGGCTCAAGCGGCAGCTGCTGAGCCGCTGACCGGATCCTGAAGTTCGACGGCCCAGCCTCCGGAGGTCGGTGGCTGGGCCGTCGCTTTTGGAGGTGTCGCCTTGGGGCGACAGTCGGGGCGTGGCGCGGCGGCCGGCAGGATTCGGGTGGTCGCGGTCTAAGTTGTTGATGGTGCTTGACTTGGAGTGGCGGTGGCTGGCGGTCGGTGCGGGGCTCGGCTCTTGCCCCGTGGCGCGCGGGAGAATTTCACGCTGGAGTCCGAACGCATGACCGGTCCACGAGTCCTACTCGGCCCCGAACGCACCAATCGCGACCCTCGCCCGCTCGAGTCCGGGGCCGGCTGGGGCGCGCTGGTGGTGATGGCGGTGGCGCTCCTGCTGGTGGGCGCCACCGATCTGGCCCTGGCGATGTATCCGCCGAGTTTCGGGAACGCCGAGTGGCGGTTCACCGTCCTGGCGGCGGTGGCCAACGGGCTGCCGATGGTGACGGTCGGAGCGCTGGTGCTGCTCGTGGCGGCGGTCTTTCAGGACAGTCCCGCCGGGATCCGTGCGGCCGTGGTTCTGAACGGCCTGCTGGTGGTGCTGATCCTGGTGGCGGCCGTCGGGTTCCTCACCTCGATTGGGGTGGCGTTCGAGAAGACCCCGGCGGAAGTCCACCCCGGTCTTCGGAAGGCGGTGGCGAAATCGGTC
>JAEUJH010000130.1 GCA_016794825.1 Gemmatimonadota bacterium | reverse complement strand
CCTGCCGATCCTGATCGGGAAGCAGAAGGGCTGGAAGGCCGGGGTGGTGACCGGCGCGGCCTGGGTCGGCGCCGTCCTGGTGCTCCGTCAGGCCAAGTGGAACAGCCCCTGACCCCGCCGGCCCCGGCCTAACGCCGGGGCTTCCACCGCACCGGCAGCTCGGGCGGCTTCCGGAACTCGTAGCCGGCCGGACGGGTGGGACGCTCGGGGTCGAGCCGGAGCCCGTCGAGCCGCTCGAAGAGCTTCGGCAGCGTCGCGATGGCCTCCTCCCGGGCCAGGTGGGCCCCCAGACAGAGGTGGCGACCGATCCCGAACGACAGATGGTCGCCCGCGTTGACGCGGCGGACGTCGAACCGATCGGGATCGTCGAAGTGGGCGGGATCCCGGTTGGCCGCCCCGATCATGCACTGAAGCGGGTCACCGGCCGCGATCTCCACGCCCGCGAGCGTCACCCCGGCCTTCGCGTAGCGGGTGCAGCTCTGCACCGCCGGCTCCCACCGCAGGCTCTCCTCCACGACCGCCGCCCAACCACCCTCGGTCGATCGGGCCCACGCGAGCGCGTCCGGATGGGTCAGGAGCGCCCAGACGGTGTTGGCGATCGTCGCGTCGGTGGTCTCGATCCCGCCGAACAGGATGATCAGGGCGTTCGAGAGGATCTCCTCGTCCGACAACCGATCGGCCGCGTGCACCAGGGTGGCGAACAGGCCGCCGCTCGGGTCCCGGGCCGCTCGCTCGAGCAGCGGCCGCATGGCCAGTCGGAACTCGCTGGCCGCCACCTGCCCCTGAATCCTCGCCTCCGGATCGGCCGTGAAGTTGGCCAGGGCGCGGGAGAAGCGTTCGTACCACTCGAGCACCGTCGGATGGAACTCCTCCGGAATGCCGAGGACCGCCCCCACGCTCGCCACCGAGAGGGGCCCCGACACGGTTCGGCGGAGATCGGCCGCCCCCCGCCATTCGAGCGCCAGGAGCAACCGGTCTACCTTGGCCTCGACCACCGACCGCCACCGTTCCGCCACCTCCCGTTTCGAGAACGGCAGGATGCAGGCGGCCTTGACCCGCTTCTGCGGGTCGCCGTCGAGACTCAGCATCTGGCGACCGAAGATGTCACCGATCGGCGACCGGGGGTGCTCGGTGGTGAACCGCTCCGGGTCGCGCAGCACCGCCACCACGTCCTCGCGCCGGGTCACCATCCACATCCCGATCTCCTCGAACCAGCAGACCGGGGCGCTGGCCCGAAGACGGGCCAGCGCCGGATAGGGATCGTCGCTCAGCTGATACAGCGTGACGGGGGCCGCCGGGGCTCGAGCCCCGGCGGTCACGACGAGCGGGCCTCCCCCCAGACCCGTTCCGCGATGCGAGTCACCAGATGAAACTTCCGCTCCTGGAGCTCGAACGGGATGTTGTTCCCCTTGGCCACCGACGCGAACCCGCACTGGGTCGAGAGCGTCAGGCGCTCGAGCGGCACGTACTTGGCCGCCTCGTGGATCCGGGCGATGACCTCCTCTTCCGTCTCCTCCCGGATCCGCTTCGTGGTGATCAGACCGAGACAGACGATCTTGTCCTCGGCCGTCTTGGCCAGGGGCGAGAAGTCACCGCTCCGCTCGTCATCGTACTCGAGGAGCAGGACCTTGGCGTGGGTCCGTCGGAGGATGTCCTCGGCGATGGCCGCGTAGCTGCCCTTCCCCATGAACCGGTTGGCGTCGTTGCCGCGACAGACGTGGAGGCCGAAGGTGCAGCGGTCGTGGTACCCTTCCATGATCGCGTTCATCATCTCGATCCCGTCCCGCACCATCTTCATCGGCTCGAAACCCTTCGACCGGAACCACTCCTGCTGGTGCGGATCGAGCACCATCCCGAACTCGGGGGCATCGAACTGGATGTACTCGCACCCGAGCCGGACCAGTTCCCGCACCTCGTCGCGAAGGATGTCGGTCACGTCCGCCATGTAGGCGTCAGGGTTCGGGTAGGCGGCCGTGCTGAGTCCCGGAACCCAGTAGTACGCGTACATGGTCGGGCTCGGGATCGTCATCTTGGTGGGCAGGCGGGTCTTGGCCCGCAGATAGACGAACTCCTCCGAGGAGAGGTGCCGTTTCCGCTTCATCTTGCTCACCAGCCCGACCGTCACGGGGCTGGTTTCCTTCTTCCCTTCCATCGTGAACCAGTCGACCGTGTTGCCGGTGACGGAGTCGAAGCCCTCGACCGCCTGGGCCAGCTGGCTCGCGAACACGTTGCGACGCATTTCGCCGTCGGTCAGGACGCCGATGCCCGACAGCTCCTGCACGCCGACGCAGAAGTCGACGGCCCGGTCCTCGATGGCCTTGAAGGTCGCGTCGTCGAGGGTGCCGGCCTGGTGCTGCGCCCGGGCGGCCAGCAGGGTCGGCGGACGGAGCATGGAACCGATGTTGTCAGCGCGATAGATGCACATGGAAACGGATCCTCTGGGTTGCTGGAAATCGCCCCCGAGGCGCCCGGCCGCCCGGCCGGTTCCACCCTGGGGCATGCGGCCGCCGGCGCGAGCGCCGGCGGCGTCAGTCGTTGACGTCGTGAGGGGTACGGCGAGGAACTGGGAGGCCGCGTGGAGCCCGGCGATCGGACCCCGCGGTCGGACTTACGGCCGCGCCACCCCGCCCCGAGGGCGCGGTGGGTCGGGCGCGGCGGTCCGGAGCCTCGGCAACCAGTAGCCAAGGCGGGGACGGGCCACCGCCCGCGGAGGAAATCCGCGCGCCGGGCGAATCACTTCTGGAAGACCAACTCGCCGCCCACGTAGACCCGCTGGACCCAGGTCTTGACGCTGAGCGGCGGCCCATCGAGCACGATGACGTCGGCGTCCTTGCCGACCTCGAGACTGCCGACCCGGTTGGCCACGCCGAGGATCTCGGCCGGAATCAGGGTGACGGCCTTGAGCACGTCGGCCTCGGACAGCCCGTAGCCGGAGGCGATCCCGGCATCGATCAGGAGCCACTTGGCGCTCCCCGCCGGGGCGAGACTGCCGAACGACCGGGAGAACGTGGCGATGGCGGTCTTGACCCCGGCTCGGGTCAGGTTGGCCGGCAACCGCTCGTCCATCGGCGGGTAGTCTTCCTTGTTGGGAATTTCCTCGTTGCTCACGTACGGGTGCGACACCTGGCCGAGGATGACGGGGATCCGCCGAGTCGCCAGTTCGTCCTTGAACTCGAGCGCACCCTGACCGCCGTCCACCACCAGATCGAACCCGAACTCCTGGGCCAGACGCAGCGCCGACCGGATGTCGGTGGGATGATTGGCCTGGATCCGGGCCGGGAACTCCCGCCGCAACAGCCGGCCCAGCGCCTCGAGACCGAGGTCGCGCGGGCCGTTGGGGTTCTGCTCCCGGGTCTTCTGGTATTCCTGGGCCCGCACCAGACGCTGGCGGAGCATGGCCACCTCGGCCATCCGGGTGGCCGGGTCCCGGTTGCGGGCCCGGGCCGCCGCTTTGGGCGGCGTGCCGAGCGTCATGTCCATGGCCGCCGGCTCCCGGACCACCACGCCGGCCAGGTCCGGGCCGGCCGTCTTGACCACGACGCCCTGCCCCCCGATCAGCGTCGCGTCGGCCGGGCCCACGTACATCGTCGTGACGCCGCCCGACAGGATTTCGCGGTTCCGGAGGGGGCCACCCCGGCCCGAGCCGAAGTCGCCAAACGGATTGTAGGCCTCGAAGGCGCGATTGGCCGGATTGATCGGCTCGGCCGGCTCGTCCTGGTCCGTGGCCGCGATGCCGATGTTGCTCATCGCGTCGACCAGTCCGGGCAGCACGTACTTGCCTCGGGCATCGACGATCTCGGCGCCGGCCGGCACCGGGACGTTGGCGCCCACCGCCACGATCTTGCCCCCGCGGATCACCACGGTGCCGTTCGGAATGGCGGGACCGCTGACGGGCACCACCGTCCCGCCCCGGATGGCGATCGGCTTGTCCTGCGCCCCAGCGGGCGTCGCCGCGACGATCGCCAGTCCGGCGAGGGCCACGGACTTCGAGATGAGCCGCATCAGTTGCCGTCCTTCCGCTCGTAGATCACCCGGCCGTCGCCGATGACGGTCTCGACCCGGGACGCCGGCTCGTACCACGGCCCGTTGAGGATCGTCAGATCCGCGTCCTTGCCGACCTCGAGGCTCCCGACCCGATCCGCCACGCGGGCGATCTCGGCGGCGTTGAGGGTCACCATCTTGAGCGCTTCTTCCTCCGGGATGCCATACCGCATGGCCAGCGCCGCGCAGAGCCGCAGCCACTTCTGGCTGATGACCGGAGCGTCGGTGTGCATCGCGATCTTGACGCCGGCCTTCCAGAGAATGTACGGGCCGGCCATGGCGTCCTCGGTGACGCCGATCCGGGGCCCGAGCGGCAGCACCACCGCCGAGATTCCCCGTTTGGCCAACTCCGGAGCCACCTTGTAGGCCTCGGTGGAATGGTGGAGCGTCAGGTCGAACCCGAACTCCTCCTTGAGCCGCACCAGCGTCATCACGTCGGTGGCCGGGTGAACGTGCGCCCGGACGTAGGTTCGCTTGGCCAGGACATCGCCCATGGCTTCGTAGCCGAGGTCTCGAGCGGGCGGGTTGCCCTTTCGGCCGTCGTCCTCCCACTTCTTCTGAGCGGCCTGGTACTCCTGGGTCTTGATCAGGTACTGGCGGAGGTTTGCGGCCACCCCCATGGCCGTGGCCGGATAGCGATCGCGCCCCTTGGGGCCCATCGCGAACTTCATCCCGCCCTTTTCCAGCAGCATCCGCTTGGTGTAATCGGTGCCGAAGGTCTTGATCACCACCGCCATGCCGCTCACGTTCTCGCCGCTGCCCGGTCCGGTTACGATCGTGGTGACGCCACCCTCGATCGCGTCCTTGAAGTCGGGGTCGTTCCAGTCGAGCGCGTCGAGAAAACGGTGCTCCGGACCGATCAACTTCGGGAAGTCGTTGATGTCGGTGGGTCGGGCCCCGATATGGGAGTGGTTGTCGATCATCCCGGGAACGATGTCCTTGCCCGTGGCATCGATGATCCGGGCGCCCGCGGGCGCCGCGATGGACGTGCCGATCGCCACGATCTTGCCGCCCCGAAGGAGGATGGCCCCGTTGCGGATGGGCGCCCCCACGGCCGTGTGGATCGTGCCGCCGCGGACCAGCAGCGTTTCGTCCGTCTGAGCCGCGGCGGGCGTGGCGATGACCGCCAGCCACGCGACCGGGATGAGCCGGGATGACTTCATGATGGCCCCTCGTGTGAGATCCAACCGGAACGGGAAATCTAGACCAAACGCCCGACCCCCGTCAGGGGACGGGGGTCATCCGCAGTAGGCCGCCGCCGTGGCCGCCAGCACGTCGCCACACCGGTAGACGCTCTCGACGTCCACCCATTCCTCGGCCGCGTGGGCTCCCGCCCCGGTCGGCCCGAAGACCACCGTTTCGACGCCCGCCGCCGCCAGCAGGGCCGAGTCCATCCACGGGGTATCGCCAACCAGCGCCGGGCGGCTCCCCAGGACAGTGGTGGCCGCCGTCGCCAGAGTCGTCACGATCCCGGCCGACGGGGCCACCTCGAACGGCTCCCGGGCAAAGAAGCACTCCATCGAGGCGTCGAACGTCGGGTCCTCCGCCCTGATCGCAGCCAGCAGCCGTTCGAGTTCCGCCATGGCAGACGCCTCGGTTTCGCCCGGGATCGTCCGCCGCTCGATTTCGAGGCGACAGTGATCGGCGTAGGTGCTGAGCCCGGACCCGCCCGCCAGCGTGGCGGCATGGAGCGACGGCGGACCGACCAGCGGGTGCCGCGGCCGGGCCCGCAGTTCCCGCTCGAGCCCGTCGAGGCGCGCCAGGAAACGGCCCATCCGCATGTTGGCGTCGATTCCCTGCTCGACCTTGCTCCCGTGAGCCGCCCGGCCTCGAGTCTCGACCGCCACCCACAGGTATCCCTTGTGCGCCAGGCAGATCTGGAGCGCGGTCGGTTCGGTGACGATGGCCCCGTCCACCTTGATCCGCCGAGCCAGATCGGCCGTGCCACAGCTGCCGTACTCCTCGTCGGCCACGGCCGCCACCACCAGATCGCCGCGGAGCTGGAGGCCGGCGTCCTTGAGCGCCTTGGCGGCCGCCATGCACGCCGCCACGCTCCCCTTCATGTCGTACGAGCCCCGCCCGAAGAGCCTCCCGTCGCGGACCGCGGCCGAGAACGGCTCGGCCATGGCGTCGACTTCGACGGTGTCGTAGTGCCCATTCAGCCTCAGGCTCTTTCCGCCGCCGGTGCCGCGGGGGCGTCCGGTGACGCTGATCCGGCCGGGCTCCGGCTCGTGGAACTCCACGTCCAGGCCGGCCGAGGCCAGACGCTCGGCGGTGTAGTCGGCAATCTCCCGTTCGCCCGGGGCGCCAGGACGGAGCTTCGGGTTGATGGAGTTGATCCGGACCAGGCCCTGAAGCGTGTCCAGGCACCAGCGCCGATCGATCGTCGGGCCGGTCATGGGCGAACCACCACGATGTCGCCGGTGTCGATCTGCCCCCGGCGTTCATGGTCACCGGTCTTGGCTCCGGCGCGAGCGAAGCCGCTGAAGTACGACGGCAGCCCCTCGGCCTCCTGGTACGCGCAGGACGACATCAGCTGGTAGTGGACGTGGGGCAACCAGTTCGAGTCGCCGGAGAGCCCCATCTTCCCGATCGGCTGCCCCCGGCGGACCTTTTCGCCCACGGCAACCGTCACCGACCCCTTCTGCAGGTGCGCCAGGAAGCTGCATTCACCGTTCCCGTGGTCGATGACCACGTGATTGCCCGCGATCGTGTCCGGCTGCTTGAGCGCGGCCTCGCCGTCGAATTTGGCGTCGTCGGGAAGCACGTGTTCCTTGGCGTCGTTGACGGCGACTTTCACGACCCCGGCCCCCGGCGCCACCACCTCGGCGCCATAGCCGTACCAGTCGGCGTTGGTCTTGCCGCCGGTGCGGTTGAGCCGACCCTCGGGGTCGACGATCGAGAAGTCGTAGGCGTAGCGATTGAATTGAGCCTTGGCCAGCCCGATCTGGCGCAGCACCGCCATGTCCATCCGACGGTGGTGCGAGTAGTAGTCATGGCCGTCGTGGACCAGGATCCAGCCCTGGAGCGGCAGCACCAGATCGGTCTTGGTCTGATAGTACGTGGGCGACACCGTGACGCTGTCCTCCACCACCCCGGCACGCCCGCGCAGCTCGAATCGGAATCGGAGGGACGCGAACCGGTCGCGCTTGTCCCAGCTGTAGAACGGGTTGAAAACGGTCGTCGGCCTCCCGGGCACCACCTTGGTCTGGGCCACGGTCCGAATGCTCGGGACCATCCCGTTCAAGCCGACGTGCTTCAGCGCCAGGACTCGTCCCCCCGCATCGAGGGCCGTGACGTGAATGCCGACGAGGTCGAGGGTGTCGGCGCCGGCGGTCCGGAGTTCGAAATCGAAGTTGACGAGCTGGCAGCAGTTGCTCCGCTCGATCAGCGGCCGTTCGGGCAGCACGGCCACCGACAGACGCTGGGCTGACCCGGTGGCGGGGGCCGCGAGGGCCGCCGCAAGCAGAACGTATCGCATCGTCTCACCAGACCTTACGCATGTTGGTTTCAGCCCCTGCCCCGAAAATGGCGACGGGGGGCCGCATCCGCGACCCCCCGTCTCCGTTCCTCAGACCCTGCCGACTACGCCTTGGTCGGATCGCACTGACTCGCGTCGTAGCTCGGGTTGTTGAGTTCGTCGATCGACACCCGGACGCTGGCCTGGTTGCCCCGGATCAG
>JAEUJH010000108.1 GCA_016794825.1 Gemmatimonadota bacterium | reverse complement strand
TCCCCGATCTCGAGGCTGTACCGACGGACCACCGCGGGCGACTTGGGGCCATACGGCACCCGGGCCGTGTCGCCGAAGTAGATGGTGGATTCGTTCGGCAGGGCGTGGTAGATGGCCCGGGCAACGGTCAGGCCGCCGAGGCCCGAATCGAAGATGCCGATCGGGGCGTGGCTCACCGAATCCGGAACGGAATCGAGGCCTGCGCGGCAAACCCTCCGCCCGGCACCGGGGCCACGCGGAACCGGATGTCGGTCGGGAATTCGTGGAGCTGGCTCGACACGAACGACTCGAGCCCCGAGAAGAGATGGTTGAAGCCGAGGAAGATGAGCCAATCCTGCCGCTGGCTCCGCTTGCCGTCGATCCGGGCCGAATCGGCGTCGACCCGGGTGAGGTACTTGAGTTCCCGAATGGTCTTCATCGTCATGCCGAGCGAGAGGCCCTCGAGCGAGATGAAGATGGCTCCGGTGAGCTTCCGATCCATCCGGGCCTGTCCCCACCCCGGCACCGCCAGGGACATGAAGAAGGCCTTGATCGGCTTGACGGGCCGGGCGAGCGGATTCAGGCTGTCGACGGCCGCCGGCGCCGGGGCGGGCGCGGGGGTCTGCCCGACCAGGACCCCGACTGGAGCGAAGGTCAGCAGCGCAACGACCGCGGCGCCCAGGGCGCCGCGGTGGCGGGAGCGTGTGGGAATCGAACCCACCGGAGCGCCCGGAGGGCTCTCCATCGCGGTTTTGAAGACCGGCCGAGCCACCAGGCCCGATCCGCCCCCGAGGGTCACCGGACCGCGATGCACTCGATCTCGACCCGAACGTTGCGGGGCAACCCGGCCACCGCCACCGTGGACCGCGCCGGGCGATGGTTGCCGAAGGCCTTGGCGTAGACTTCGTTCATGGCCGCAAACTCGGCCATGTCGGCCAGGAAGACCGTCGTCTTGGCCACCCGGTCGAGGCCGGTTCCGGCGGCCGTGAGGACGGCGATCAGGTTCTTGAACACCTGTTCGGTCTGCTCCGCCACGCCACCCGGCACCACGTCCATGGACGTCGGGTCGAGGCCGATCTGGCCGGCGGTATAGACCAGGTTGCCCACGATCGTGGCCTGGGCGTAGGGGCCGATGGCCTTGGGGGCCTGGTCGGAAGAAACGATGTCGATGGCAGCCATGAAACGCGTCCTTGTCCGAGTCTAGAAGAGACCTTCGATCCGACCATCGGCGTGCACCCGAATCGCCTCGGCCGACGGGGTTTTCGACAGGCCGGGCATCGTCATGATCTCGCCCGCGAGCGCCACGACGAAGCCCGCACCCGCGGAAGGATAGACGTCCCGGATCGTGATCCGGAAGCCTTTGGGTCGTCCCAGCCGCGTCGGGTCGTCGGAGAACGAATACTGGGTCTTGGCGATGCACACCGGCGTCTGCCCGAGGCCCATCGCTTCGCACTGGGTGATGTTCCGCTCCGCCGCGGCCTGGTAATCGACCCCGTCGGCCCCGTAGATCTCCCGGGCGATGGTCTCGATCTTGGCCTTGATCGGCAGCGCCGCGTCGTAGATCGGTTTGAAGCGCGCCTTGCCCTCGGCCAGGATGGCGAGGACCTCTCGCGCCACGGCCTCGCCTCCCTCGCCGCCCTTGGCCCAGACGTCCGAGAGGGCCGCCCGGACACCCCACCCGCGGGCCGCCTCGAGCACCGCCTCGATTTCGTCGGGCGAATCGGTGGTGAACCGGTTGAGGGCGACGACGACCGGGAGCCCGTACTTGCCCATGTTGGCGACGTGCCCCTCGAGATTGACCAGGCCGCGCCGGAGCGCCGCGACGTCGGGAGTGCCGAGCGCGTCCTTCTTGACGCCGCCGTGCATCTTGAGCGCCCGGATCGTCGCCACGACCACCGCCGCCTCCGGATTGAGCCCGCCCATCCGGCACTTGATGTCGAGGAACTTCTCCGCCCCGAGATCCGCCCCGAATCCGGCCTCGGTCATGACGATGTCGCCGAGCGACAGACCGAGCTTGGTGGCGACGATCGAATTGCAGCCGTGGGCGATGTTGCCGAACGGCCCACCGTGCACCAGGGCCGGGCCGCCCTCCAGCGTCTGGACCAGGTTGGGGATGATCGCGTCCTTGAGGAGGAGCGTCATCGCGCCCGAGGCCTTGAGGTCGGCGGCGGTGATCGGCTTCTTGTCGCGGGTCAGGCCGACCACGATCCGGCCCAGGCGGGCCTCGAGGTCCTGGAGATCGGTGGCCAGGCAGAGGATCGCCATCACCTCGCTCCCCGGCACGATCACGAACCGCTCCTCGCGCGAGGGCCCGCCGTTCAGTCCCCCGAGGCCGACGACGATCTGCCGCAGCGCCCGATCGTTCATGTCGATCGTCCGGGGCCAGGTGATCCGCCGGGTGTCGATCCCGAGCGCGTTGCCATGGTGGATGTGATTGTCGAGCATGGCCGACAGGAGGTTATGCGCCGAGGTGATGGCGTGAAAATCTCCGGTAAAGTGGAGATTGATCTCGTCCATCGGGATGACCTGGGCGTACCCGCCGCCGGCCGCCCCGCCCTTGACCCCGAACACCGGGCCGAGCGACGGCTCCCGGATGCAGACCACCACTTTTTGGCCAAGGCGGCGGAGGGCCTGGCTGACGCCGACCGTCACCGTCGATTTCCCCTCGCCCGCCGGGGTCGGATTGATCCCGGTCACCAGCACCAGCCGGCCCTTCGGGCTCCGGGCCCGAATCGCCTCGGGCGCGATCTTGGCCTTGAACTTCCCGTACGGGATCAGGTCGTCGGGGCCGAGCCCCAGCTCGGCGGCGACGTCGACGATGGGCCGGGGCTTGGCGGCCTGGGCGATGGCGATATCGGTGGGCACGGTGGACACGAAACGACCTCGCGTCAGAGGGTAGACCGGGGAACGACTCTGGCACCGAATACGGCAACGGCGTTCGCGGTGGTGATGGCCGCGATCTCTTCCAGTGACTT
>JAEUJH010000064.1 GCA_016794825.1 Gemmatimonadota bacterium | reverse complement strand
CAGCACCAGCGCCCCGGCCGGAATCACCCCGTGCTTCGCTTCGAAGGTCGTCACGTCCTCGGCTGAGAGCCGGGCATCCCGATCGGCGGCCGCCCGCTCGGTCAGGTCGATGACGATCGCCGGCGCGATGAGCTGGTCGAGCGGAATCTGATCGGCGGTGCGCCCGCCCTCGTGGAAGTGGATCGGGGCGTCGAGATGGGTGCCCCCATGCTCCGGCGACGCGAACGCGTAGGACGAGTAGAACCACCCACCCGGCGTGGGTCCGTACGCGAGCTGCTTGAGTTCGAAGCCGGAGGGCGAGGTCGGCCAGTAGAGCGTGCCGGGCGAGAAGGCGTGGGTCAGGTCGACCAGTCGCACCGTGCTCGGATCGAAGCCGCGCGGCGCGGGTCGGCACCCGATCAGCGCGACGGCGGCGAGGATGAGCGGCAGCCGGCGAGGGGACATCAGCAGCTCCAGGGTGGCGGAAACACCGGGAAACTACCGCGCGCCGGCGGACCCGGCCACGCTCAGTTGAGGCGGGTCCCGATTTCCAGCGTCACCGACAGGGTCGAGAGTTTGCCACCGGCCACCCGACTGGAGTTGAGCCCGCCCTGCGTCGGGGCCAGCGGGACCAGGCTCCTCGTCCACCGGGCCCCGAGCCCAAGACCGCGGAACCCGACACTCCCGCCGAGCACGAACCCGGCCACGCCGTTGTGGTACGACTCGGTCCCCACGGACCCATCGCATGCGCGATTCGTTTGCGGGTCGGTGACGCCGTTCGGCACGACGCCGATCAGGGCCTCGCCGGCCGCGATCGAGCACTGGAGCCGGACCCCGACAAAGGGACCAGCCTGGAGCCGCGGCGTCAGGTGCCGACCGAAGGCGTGCGGGAATCTGGCTTCGACGAGGAGCGGCACCTCGAGCCAGGTCGCCGAGACCGCCTCGGCCTGATAGGCCGGGGGACAGGGCCCCGGCGGCTGACAGGGGGTCTGGTAGGACAGCGTGTAGCCCACTCGCGTGCCGGTCACCAGCACTTCGGGGCGGAACCGATAACGACCCATTACCGGAATGCTGAGGTACCCACCGGCCGAGGCCCGGTACCCCGCCTGGATCGAATCCAAAGCCGTGGCCGTCGTCCGGTTCGGACCGCCGATGAGGCCAATCTCGATGGCGTCCTCGCCAACGACCGCGCGTCGAATCCGATCGAGCCGAGCCCGCTGGGCCGGGAGGAGGGCGGGAACGACAATGCCAATAACCACCAGGAGCAGAATCCGACGCATTACCATCTCGTTTCGAGGACTTCCCTCCAAACGATTGGATCACGCCGATCGTTTCGAGGGCTGGCCCGGTCCCGTGGCCAGGGGCCCGCAGGCCGATTCAGGTCACGGCACGAACTTCGGCACCGAGGTCGGAAGCCCCTTGCCGGGCAGCACCATCAGCGTCGACGTCCCGTGCGCCACCAGGACCCCGTCGGCCGTGGTGATCGTGGCCTCGGTGTAACTGATCGTCCGCCCGCTCCGAATGGCGCGCCCCACGGCCACCAGTCGGCCGCTGGCCACGGACTGGAGGTAGTTGAGCTTGAGATCGACATTGACCAGGCCGGCGTCCTCCGGAATCGAACCGAAGCCGGCCCAGAACGTGGCGGTGTCGATCAGCGTGGCGATGACGCCGCCGTGGACGATCCCGAAGGGCTGGAGATGGCGCTCATCGATGTCGAGTTCGATCCGAGCCCCGTCGAGCGACATGCTCACCAGGCGGAACGGCAGATGCCGCGGAAACGGACTCGCGTTGACGGTCCGGTACAGCGCGTCGAGATAGGCTGGGTTGAGCGTCGGCATCAGGCCAATCTGGCGGATTGGCTCGACGGCGGGTAGGGTTCTGACCGGTCAAATCCCCCCGGAGTCACCGATGCGTCGATCCCTCATGTTCCTGGCGGCCCTCCTGGCGGCCCGACCGGTCGCCGGCCAGATCGGCGCGGCCGAATACGCCGCCCGGCGCGACTCGCTCGCCGCCCGCATCGGCGACGGCGCGGTCATCGCCTTCGGCGGCCCGACGCCGACCACGGACTTCGGGCCGTTCTATCAGCTCCCGGCGTTTCGCTATCTGACCGGGTACCAGTCGCCCAACGCGGCGTGGGTCATGATCGTCCGCGGCGGCAAGGGACGCTCGGTGCTGTTCGTCAATCGGAGCACCCCGCGACGGGCGCTCTACTACGGCCAGGAACCCGACTCCGCGGCCCTGGCTCGCGACCTCCTCCTGCCGTCCGCCGAACCGGCCGCCCTGCCCGCGCTGATCGACTCGCTCGTGGCGGCCCGGGTCCCGCTGTTCGAACTGCGCGACTTTGCCTCCGGCGACTTTCGCGCCGCCGATTCCCTGACCAAGGGAGGCCAGTTCGTCCGGGCCCTGACGGCCAAGCACCCCGGCCTCACGGTCCGCGACGCACACCCCATCGTCGATCAGCTCCGGGCCCGGAAGTCGGAGGCCGAAATGGCGCTGATCCGGCGCGCCGCCGCCATCAGCGCCGACGGCCACCGCGAGGCGATGAAGAAGATCGAAGCCGGCATGCACGAGTACGATCTCCAGGCCGTCGTCGAGTACACGTTCCGCCGGGGCGGAGCGGAACGGCCGTCGTACGGATCGATCGTCGGCTCCGGCCCCCTCTCGCTCCAGCTCCATTACATGAAGGACCGCCGGAAGATGGAGCCGGGCGACGTGGTGGTCATCGACGCCGGCGCCGAGTTCGATGGCTACGCCGCCGACGTGACCCGCACCCTGCCGGTCAGCGGCACCTACACCGCCGAACAGCGCGCCGTGTATCAAATCGTCCGCGACGCCCAGGCGGCCGCCGAGCGGAACTCCAAGCCGGGGCTCTCGATCCAGGCGGCGCTCGACAGCTCGGTCGCCGTCCGGGCGCGGGGGTTGGCTGCTCTCGGTCTGATCGAGTCGGTCGACGCCCAGTTCGATCCGCCCTGGGCGGCCGATTGCCAGCGGAACCCGGCGGCGTGCCGCCAGGTCCAGCTGTTCTCGATTCACGGCATTACTCACGGGATCGGTCTCGAAGTCCACGATCCGATCCAGGCCTATCAGGACGGGATCTTCAAGGTGGGCGACGCGTTCACCATCGAACCCGGCCTGTATCTCTCGACCCGTCTCCTCGACCTGTTGCCCGACACGCCGAGGAACCGGGCGTTTGCCGCCAAGGTCAGGACCGCCGTCGAACGCTACCAGAACACCGGCGTACGGATCGAGGACTCCTATCTGATCACCGAGAAGGGCCTCGAGCGGATCAGCATGGTCCCGCGGGAGATCGAAGAGATCGAGGCGCTGACTCGGCGCCGGATGGTGCCCTGACGAGTAGCGGGCCCGATCACGGTCACGGCACACCCATCGGCACGGAGACGAGAGGATGGATCAGGGGCGGCGGCAGTTCCTGCGGACCACGGCGGCGGGCGGCATCGGCTCCCTGGCGCTCACCAACCAGGCGATCGCCGCGGTCCGCCGCCAGCCGATGCCGGCCGTTCCGGCGCCGGCCGGGCCGCGCGGCGCGGAACCGGTTCGGATCGGCGTGATCGGCACCGGTGGCATGGGCACCGGGCACGTCGAGTCGCTGCTGGCCATCGGGAAGGACGGCCGGGCCAACGTCCAGGTCGCGGCGCTGGCCGACGTCTGTCGTCCTCGGCTCGAGGCGGCGCGGGCCAAGGTCGTCGCCGCGCAGGGCGAGGGCACGGTCGAGATCCACTATCCGGACTACGGCGCGCTGCTGGCCCGCCCCGACATCCACGGGGTCCTGATCGCCTCGCCCGAACACTGGCACGCGCGGATGGTCGAGGACGCGGTCGCGGCGGGCAAGGCGGTCTACGTCGAGAAGCCGATGACGCTCCGCCTGCCCGAGGCCCTGCGGCTCCACGAACTCACCCAGGCCAATCCCCAGGCGCTCGTCGTGGTCGGAACCCAGTTCGTGGTCTCGCCCGGCTATCGCAAGGCGCGGGAACTCGTCGCCGCCGGATCGATCGGCAAGCCGGTCTGGAGCCAGACCAGCTACTGTCGCAACTCCAAGGAGGGGGAGTGGCTCTACTACGCCATCGACCCCGCCTGGGAACCGGGCGTCAACCTCGACTGGAAGCGGTGGTGCGGCCCGCTCGGCGACGCGCCCTGGGACGCGGAGGTCTACGCCCGGTGGCGCCGCTACCGGAGGTACTCGACCGGCATCATCGGCGACCTCCTGGTCCACCGGATCACTCCGATCATCATGGCCCTCGACCTCGGCTGGCCCACGCGGGTCGTCGCCTCCGGCGGTCACTACGTCGACACCGCCATGGAGAACCACGATCAGGTCAACCTCAACATCGAGTTCGAGGGCAATCACACCCTGGTCGTGGCCGGCTCGACCGTCAACGAGGTCGGGCTCGAAACGGTCATTCGGGGACACAAGGGAAACCTCTACCTGACCGGCCGCACCGTCACGCTCCGACCGGAGCGCCTCTACGCCGACGAAGTCGACGAGCAGACCATCACCGGCGACGACCAGGGCGACGATCAGGATCGACTCCGGATCCAGTGGATCGAGGCGATTCGTTCCAAGGCCCCGTCGCCCAGCCCGGTGGAACTCGGCGCCAAGGTGATGGTGGCCGTCGACCTCGCCACGCGGTCGCTCTGGGAGGGCTCGGCGTTCGGGTTCGA
>JAEUJH010000063.1 GCA_016794825.1 Gemmatimonadota bacterium | reverse complement strand
CAGCACCAGCGCCCCGGGGCCCACCGGCGGAATGTTGATCTTGATGTTCAGAGCCCGGGCCAGGACCCGGCCATCCATGAGGAGTTCCGTGAGGGGAGGCCCCTGCGCGGCTCGGACTTGCCGGGTGGCGTAGAGCCGGGTCCCATCGGCCGAGAAGACGGGATCGAACCCGGCATAGCCGGCCGGCTTGCCGTCGACGATCAGGGCCTGCTGGCTCGGGTTGGCCGGGTTGGTGACGACATAGGCGTGGCGCCCGCCGTCCGGGCTCACCGCGATGCCGTGGTCGGCGCCCTTGGGTCCGAGAACCCCGTTCCAGGCAAACCAGCTCGGGTCCTCGGTCGGCTGCCGGGCCTCGGGATTGTGGTAGTGCACGAACCAGTGCTTGCCCCCAGGCGTGAACTGGACCCGGGGCCCGCCGCCCCGACGGATCAGGCCGTTGGTGCCGATCGGCCGGCGGAACACCTCCTTGCCGTCGACCACCACGATCCAATCATCGCCGACCCGCGCGGTGTAGGCGTAGCGCTCCCCATCGGGGCTGAAGGCCATGATCCAGCTGGCGGTGCCGGGGTTGAGGATCTGATCCACCTGGGGGCCCGGCGCCCCGTCGCGGGTCACGACGTAGCGGCTGCCTCGCTGGGTGACGGCTATCAGGTGGCCGCCCCCGGGACTGATGTAGTAGGTCAGGCCATCCTCGTTGGGGGCGACGACCTGGGCATCGACCTTGGCCTGGGCCTGGCCGGTGGCGACGACCGCGAGGGTGCCGAGCGCGGCGAGCAGGCACGCCGGGGTAGCGGTATGCATGGCGGTTCCGTTTGATCGGGTTCGGAAGGCCAATGCGCAAACCCGGGTCGAAAGCTGTCACGCCAGGTCTTGGGGATGGGTGCGGCCGTGCGGGGGTGGCGGCCTCGGCATCGGGTGCGTATGGTTTTTCCTTCCCGGCGAGGGGCGCGGCCGATGCCCGACCTCCCGAGAATTCGTCAGACCACACAGGTCGTCCGTGACCACGTTACCGACATCCGTCACCGAAGTCATCGAAATCGTCGGCGCCCTGCCGGGCGTCGTCGCGGTGGTCCTGGGTGGTTCCCGCGCGCTGGGAACGTCCGACCCCGGCACGGATTGGGACCTGGGGCTCTACTACCGCTCAACGATCGACCTGTCGCCGCTCGCCGCGTTCGGCACCATCCATCCCCCCGGTTCGTGGGGGCGGATCATGAACGGCGGCGCCTGGCTGACCCGCGGCTCGGAGCGGATCGATGTGCTCCTGCGCGACCTCGATGTCGTCGACCACTGGACCCGACTCGCCGAGCGGGGTCAGTTCGAGCGCGACGCCCTGCTCGGCTACCTGGCCGGGATCCCGACCTACGTCCTCACCGCCGAACTCGCGTCCGGCCAGACGCTGGCGGGGGCACTGCCGCCGCCACCCCGGTTTCCGGCACGGTTGGCCGAGGCCGCGCCGCCGGTGTGGCGCTTCTGTCGGTCGTTCAGCCTCGACTACGCCCGGATCCACGCCCGGCGAGGCAACGTCGCCGGCGCGGTGGGCCAGGCCGCGGCCGCGGCGATGGAGGAGGCCCACGCCATCCTCTGCGAACGGGGCGAGTGGATCTGCAACGAGAAGCGCCTGCTGGCGGCGGCGGGACTCGGCTCCATCCAGGGCCTTTTTCCCGAGGCGCCCGCCGAACCCGAGGCGCTGGTGGGCTGGGTGGATCGAATCGCGGCCGCGCTACAGGGCGCCCGGCCGCTCGCTGTCCGATCCGAATCGATCTCGTCCCCGGCGGCACCATGACCGCGGCGATCGGGCCAGCGCGCTCTCGCCAACCCAGCTCGCGTCGGACGAAGTAGGTACGTACGAGGTCCAGGCCAATGGCGCCGGGCCGGCTCAGGAGTTACGGTACCTGCATCAACGTCAGGTCTATCGGTTCCCTCGCCGACACCGGCCCGCGATGCCACAGCCGTCCCGGGGCGAACCACCGAACGGACGGCATGGGCGCGATGACGACGACGTACTACACGGCCACCAGCCTGGATGGGTTCATCGCCACCGAGGACGACTCCCTCGACTGGCTCTTCCCGCTCGGCGACATCAACGACACCAGCTATCCGTCCTTCATCGCCTCGGTGGGCGCGCTGGCGATGGGGTCGGCCACCTACGAGTGGATGCTGCGGCACGCGACGACCGTCGCGGCCCAGACGGGCTCGCCCTGGCCCTACACCCAGCCGACCTGGGTGTTCTCGACCCGATCCCTGCCGGCGATCCCCGGAGCGGCCTTGTCGTTCGTGCAGGGCGACGTTCGCCCCGTCCACGCGGCCATGC
>JAEUJH010000383.1 GCA_016794825.1 Gemmatimonadota bacterium | reverse complement strand
TCGATCCGATCCCAACCGCCTTCTCCATGCCTCATAGCGGGGTGAACTGAGGCGGCGTCCGGCCGTTCAACCGAAGGTAGGGCACGAGTTGACCCAGGGTCCACGCGGAGTGCTGAAGGGCGGTGATGTTCCACCGCCACCGGGACAAGGTCATGCCGGCCAGCGTCTGCTCCCCGCGAAGATCATCCTCCGACACACGGGCCAGTGCCGTGGCGACGAAACCCAGCAGGGTGTCGGCCTGCGCCCGCAGCTTGGCTCGATCATGGAGATACCCGGCGCTGTCCCCGACCAAACCCGGCGGCCACGGGGTATCCGTCACGGCCCGTCCGACGATGAGCGCCGCCACGTGAGACAGGTGGAAGATCTGCTCCGCAAACGTCCGGACGCCGGGAGTCGGCCGGAATTCCAACATGTCCGGGGTGGCCGAGTCGACCACCGCCAGAATGTGCCGCCGCTGATGAGCCCAATCCTCCAAGAGTGCCCCCCGCGCGCCGCCCTGGGCCGCGAGTGGCCCCGCACCCCCAATCACGGCGGCCGCGAGTAGCGCCGCCACAGTTACCTGGATCCGAGTGAGCATCGACTGCATGAAACCTCCCCGTTCGATCGATGTCGTGCTCACAACCTAGCATCCCCGCCGACCCTTGACTTCACCCCCGCCCGACCGAACCTTGTCTCCGATGATCACCGGCCTCCATCACCTCACGGCCACCGTCGACCAGGCCCGACCCGACCTCGATTTCTACGTCGGGCTCCTCGGCCTCCGCCTGGTCAAGAAGACGGTCAATTTCGACAATCACTTCGTCTATCACTTCTACTACGGCGACGGCCTGGGCCACCCGTCCACCATCATGACGACGTTCCCCTACCACGGCTGGGGCGTAGCCCCCGGGGTCCGGGGGGCGGGTCAGGTGACGGTCACCAACTTTTCGGTTCCCGAGGGCTCCCTTCCGTTCTGGCGGGATCGCCTGACCGCCGCCGGGGTCGCGACCCAGGCGGGCAGCGACCGATTCGGGGCCCGGTCGATTCGCTGTTCCGACCCCTCCGGCCTGATCATCGAACTCCGCGCCGAACCCGCCGACCCCCGCCAGCCCTGGACCGGCGAGGCCATCCCCGGGGAGGTCGCGATCCGCGGTCTGGCCAGCCCGATCCTCTCGGTCCGCCGTCCCGCGGAAACGACCGACTTCCTGCAGTCGACCCTTGGCTTCCGGCTCGAGGCAAAGGAGCCAGGCCGGTACCTGATGGCCGCGGGCGCCGGCGGGCCCGGCCACCGGCTCGAGGTCCACGCGGCGGACGAGGTGCCCGACGGTGTCAACGGAATCGGCACCGTCCATCATGTGGCGCTGGCGATTGCAACGGGAGACGAGCAGGCGGCCCTTCGTGACCAGCTCGTGGCGTCGGGGCGGGCCGTGACCAGGGTCCTCGACCGCAACTACTTCCAATCCATCTACTTCCGAGAGCCAGGCGGGGTGCTGCTCGAGGTGGCAACCACGGGACCGGGCTTTGCCGTGGACGAGGATCCGGACCGCCTCGGTACCGCCCTCAAGCTGCCGGCTTGGGAGGAAGAGAACCGCCCTGAAATCGAACGGCGGCTCCCTCCGATCTGATCGGTCAGTCCTTCTTGCGGCCGGTCCAGTATTCCCGGATCGACCATCCGATCAAGGCCCCGCCAATGACGGCCGTTACCAGAGATCCCACCAGTGACACCTCACTCTCGACCATTCGTACCCTCGGTCCGTTCCAGCGGTACCCAGGATACCAAGGTGGTGTGACACCGTCAGGGAGCCGTCAACGCAGCAGCTCCTCCAGTCGAACCGCCGCATCCGTTCGATCATCCCGGTATTTCACGATGATCGGAGCATACAGAGAAACGCCGAGCCGAGCCCCAACCCCCCCCCGAATGGGTCGGGTACCAGGGACAACCACCGCGCCGGCCGGGATCTCCAGCGGTTGATCGCCGTCCCGCCGGTAGATCCGGTCGTGGACGAGGTCCACCACCGCCGTTCCACCAGTGAGGATCGTCCCTGGTGCCAGCACGGCTCGGGTCCGCACGATCGTTCCCTCGTAGACACCCGTGTTCCCGCCGACCAGCACCTCGTCCTCGATGATCACCGGCAGGGCTCCCGCGGGCTCCAGCACCCCCCCGATCTGGGCCCCCGCCGACACATGGACCCGCTTGCCGACCTGGGCGCATGACCCCACCAGCGCGTGCGAGTCGATCATCGTCCCGTCGTCGACGTACGCCCCGGCGTTGACGTACATCGGCGGCATGCAGATCACGCCTTTGCCTAGATAGGCCCCTTCCCGCACCGACGAACCGCCCGGCACCACCCGAACCCCGTCATCCGGCGCAAACCGCCGGATCCCGTAGGTGTCCTTGTCCACGAACGGCAGCGCGCCACCCCCGCCGACCTCCTTGACGACGCCGAGTCGGAACCCGAGGAGGATGCCCCGCTTGACCCAGGTGTTGACCCGCCAGCCGCCCTGACCGTCCGGTTCCGCCGCCCGAAGCGCCCCTCGTTCGAGCGCGGCCTTGAAACGTTGAAACGTCGCCCGGGCCGCATCCGTCTCGCCGGGTGGCACCGCCTCCGCGTACCGTTCGATCGCGTCCTTCAACTCCATCGCTTCACCGCTCACGCCGCCACCTCCAACCGAACCGCCTCGAGCGTCGCCGCGATCGCGCGGCGGGTCGTCTCGCTCACCGGCACCAGCGGCAGTCGGAGCACGTTCTCGATTCGCCCCATCAGATGGAGCGCGCATTTGGCGGGAGCGGGATTGGTTTCGAGGAAGTTGGCGTCGATCAGCGGGAGGAGTCGGTAGTGCAGCGGTCTGGCTTCGGCGAGGTTGCCTTCGCGGGCCAGGCGGGCCAGGCGCGTCATCATCGCCGGGACCTCGTTCGAGATCACCGAAATGATCCCGTCACCGCCGCAGGCAATCAGGGGCAAGGTCAGGGCGTCGTCGCCCGAGAGGACCCGGAAGCCGGCCGGCCGGTCCTTGAGGATTCGCATCATCTGGATCAGGTCGCCGCTCGCTTCCTTGACCGCCACCACGTTCGGATGCCGGGCCAACTCGAGAATCGTGCCGGGCGCGATGTTCACGGCACTCCGCCCGGGCACGTTGTAGAGGATCACCGGTCGGGTCGTGGCGTCGGCAATCGCCTCGAAATGGCGGAGCAGGCCGGTCTGGGTGGGCTTGTTGTAGTACGGCGCGGCCGAGAGAATCCCGTCCACGCCGAGTCGACACATCGCCTTGGTCTCCGCCACGGCCCGAGCGGTGTCGTTACTCGTCGCACCCGCCACCACCGGCACTCGGCCCCTGGCCACCTCCACCACCGTGCCGACCACCCGTTCCCGTTCCTCGTCGGTCAGGGTCTGCGCTTCGCCGGTCGACCCGCAGGCCACCAGGAAGTCGATCCCCTCCTCGATTTGCCACTCGACCAGCGACCGGAGCGCCGTCAGGTCGAGTTCACCATTGGTTCGAAACGGGGTCACCAACGCCGTGCCACAGCCGACGAACTGGGTCATGATGCGTCTCCGAAAAGGACGTGTTCGAACCGAAAGACCCCGGACCGACCGACCAGCCACTCGGCCGCCGACACTGCCCCGACGGCAAAGGTGGCTCGATCGCGCACGGCGTGGGTCAGGGACAGTGATTCCCGCTCGCCATCGATCGTAAGAGTGTGAATACC
>JAEUJH010000027.1 GCA_016794825.1 Gemmatimonadota bacterium | reverse complement strand
GGCCCGGGGGATCGGAGAGCCCGCCAGCTGATTGGTCAGATCGAGGGCGGCGGCCGCGTCGGCCGAACCGCCGCCGAGGCCGGCGGCCGTCGGGATTCGCTTGGTGAGTTTGAGATCGACCCCGAACCGACGGCCGGTGGCATCGAGGACCATCCGGGCGGCCCGGACCGCGAGGTTGTCGTCGGTCGGGCCGAGGTCGGGGCCGTCGACATCCAGCGTGACCTGACCGGGTCGATCCGTCCGGGTGGCCACGAGCTGGTCGGCCAGCGCGATCCGCTGGAACAGGGTCTCGATGCCATGATAGCCCGTCTGCTCGACCGACAGGACTCGGAGGAACAGGTTGATCTTGGCGGGAGCCGGTGCGGTCAGCTGAGAGACGGTCATGGCGGTCGCCTCAGGTGGATCGCGCGGTTTCCTGGGCCGTCTTGAGGCTCATGCCGGTTCGGACCAGCGAGAACAGGCCGAGCGCCGTGATCGGAATGAACGTGGTGAAATGGTAGGTGAGGGCGAAGGCCACGGCGCGGGCCGGGTCGACGCCGAACAGGCTCAGGACGGCCTTGATGGCGCCCTCGAAGACGCCGACGTATCCCGGACTGGACGGAGCCGCGATGCCGAGAATCAGGATGCTTTGCTGGAGGAGCGCGCCGCCGAAGCCGACCGCGATGTCGAAGGCGTGGTAGCCGAGGAAAAAGGAGCTGGCGTTGAGGGTCCACATCCCGAGCGACCAGGCCAGCACCGCGATGATCTTGCCCGGCGAGGCCAGGGCGCCGAGCCCGCCTCGGATCCCGTCGTAGAAAGCGACCAGTCGCTCGGCCAGGCCGCGGGCCGGAACGAGGGTCCGAACGATCTTGCGGGCCAGTTCCGGCAAGGCCAGTGCGATTCCGCAGACCACGAGCAACCCGCCGAGGACCAGCGCGGTCCGAGTCCCGACGTCGGCGACTCGGATGCCCGCGATTTCGGTCGAGGCCGGAATCCCGGCCGTCATCAGCCCCACGAAGAGGAGGATCACGATCGCGATCCCGTCGAACAACCGCTCCACGACGAGCGACGACAAGGCGCTCGAGACCTTGACGGGAGCCAGGCGATTGATCGCGAACGCCCGCAGCAACTCGCCGGCCCGGAAGGGAAGGAGGTTGTTGGCCATGAAGCCAATGGCGATGGCGTGCCACATCGGGAGTCGGTCCAGGGGACGACCGTGATCATCCTGGAGGATCAGGCGCCACCGGAAAATCCGGATCACGAAGGTCGACGTGGTGACCGTGATGGCCAGGAGCAGGTACCCGACGTGCGCTTCGCGGGCCTGGGCGAGGACTTCGGTGAACGAAACGTCCTTGAGCACCCAGACCAGCAGCGCCACGGACACGGCGACCCCGAGGAGGCCGGCTACGATCTTATTCTTCAAGGGCGAGTGGCACGAGGTCGATCAGCTCGCTGACGAGCGGTTCGATCTCCCGAAATGGACGGTGGGATTTGAGGCCCTCGGAGAGTTCGAGCCGGACCTGATCGGCCCGTTCGAGGGCGCGGCGGCCCCGCAGGAGCAGGCTGTCGATTGACACGACGTCGGCATCCACGGGTTCCGGAGCCGGGAGACCGGTCACCGGAGGCAACTTGGTGGCGGCCGCCGGGGCTGGCGGCGCGGCGGGACGCGACTGGAGGCGGTGGTACGTCGCGAAGCTCTGCTCGAACGACGACAGGGCCGGCGCCAGCGTCTCGATGGGCACGGGAGCCGGTTCGGGGTCCGGGGCGAGCGACTCGATCGGCACGACGTCGGTTTCGTCGGCGACCGGGAGTGGAACGGCGGCTCGATCCTCGGGGGCGGCGGCGGCGGGGCGTTCGACGGCGGGCTGGACGGAGGAACGCACCGGGGTGGGGCCCGCGAGGTCGGCCAGTGCGGCGACCATCGGGGCGAGGTCCTCGCCCAGGAACACGGCGTTGCGGGCCTCGGCGGCCCGGCCGAGTTGTCCGGCCGCATCGCGGAGGACCGCCGCGAAACCGACCGGCTCGCGACTCGCGCCACCACGACCGATGGCGGTGGCGATACCCTGCAGCAGGCCGGAGAGGTGCGGTCGCTCCCGGGGCGCGGCCAGGGTCAGCGGCCGGAGTTGAACCAGCAGACCGTACAGATAGAGGGTGCGGCCGGTCGCGCTGGCGGGAGATCCAACCTGTTCCGCCGCCTGGCGAAGCCGATCGGCCAAGCTCACCAGTTCGATCATCACGTCAGGCGCTTCGTCGCCGGCCGCGACCTTTCCGCCGGACACGATCGGATTGGGATCGCCGGTCCGGAACAGCGTGGAGATGTCGACCACGTCGTCGTCGCGCCCAAAGGACTCGAGCAGGCTGACCGCGCCGAGGACCACCTCGGGGGTGTCGGTGCCGGCCTTTCCCCGCTCGGCAATGTCCCGGGCCAAACGGGTCACCGCGGCGGCGGCCCGGCGCAGGGCGTCCGGGCCGTCCGGCGGGGCCGCTTCGTCGCGGAGCGAACGAACCGTCAGCTCGATGGCGTCGAGGAATTCCGGCAGAGGGGACAGGCTCGGGAGGGTGGCGAGTCCCCGGAGGGGCTGGAGCCGGTTGAGCACCACCTCGGCGGCGTCGGCCGGTTGGCCAAGTTCGAGCGACTGCGCGGCGTGCTCGAGGGTGCCGGCAATCAGCGCCCCCTCCCGTCCGATGAAGGTCCGGACACTGGGCTGGACGTCGTCGGACTGGGGTGCGCGGGCGGTCCGGGCCGCGGCGGGTTGCTCGAGGCCGGCGGCCAGGCTGCGGGCCAGGGCGCTGGCGGCGGCCGAGTCCTGATCGGACCAGGCGGCGGCACTCCGGGTCAGGCGCTGAAATTCCTCGACCGCGGAGGCGACGGTCTCGACGTCTGCAGGCCCCCATGAGGCCGGCTGTTCCCGATGGGATTTGGCCACCTGTTCGAGGGCGGCGGCAGCCTGGGCATAGGGCTGGAGGCCGGCCATGAGCGCGGCACCGCGGAGGGCCCGGGTCAGCCGGACGAGTTCTTCGGGGTCAGGCGCCCCCGGGCGGCCGACGATGATAGCCAGGCGCTCGAGGTAGTCGGACGCCTCGAGTGCGAAGAACTGCAGCCGACCTGACGGGACGCCCATGATGAAGAGTAGGGGTTTGCAGGCGTTCCGGTCAACGCGGCCGGCGGGCGGCCTGGACGATCCGTTGCATCTCCGAGACGGCCCCGTACATCCCGGTAATGACGGCCCGGCTCACCACGCTGTGGCCGATGTTGAGTTCCTCGATTTCGGCAATCGCGGCGACCGGGGCGACGTTGTCATAGGTCAGGCCGTGGCCGGCGTGGACCGCCAAGCCGAGGTTGGCGGCATGGGCGGCGGCGCGCGCCAGGGCGTCGAGCGCGGTCCGTGACGATCGCCAGGTGTGGGCGTAGCGGCCGGTGTGGATCTCGATGGCGGGGACGCCGAGGTCCTTGGCCCGGTCGATGGTGCCGAGATCGGGGTCGATGAAGAGGCTGACCCGGGAGCCGACCGAAGCCAGGCGGGCAATGACCTCGCGGAGCCGGCCGGTATCGCGCGCCAGGTCGAGGCCGCCCTCGGTCGTGACCTCCTCGCGGCGCTCTGGCACGAGGGTGACCTGGAAGGGCTCGAGGGCCGCCACGTGCTCGACCACATCCGGGGCGAGGGCCAATTCGCAGTTGAGCACGGTGGTGACCGCGGTGGCGAGACGCTCGACGTCACGGTCCTGGATGTGGCGGCGGTCCTCCCGCAGGTGGACCGTGATTCCATTGGCTCCCGCCGACTCGGCGATGCGGGCGGCCTCGATGGGATCGGGCTCGTCGGTCTTCCGGGCTTCCCGGATCGTCGCGACGTGATCGATGTTGATGTAGAGCCTCAATGGCCGCATTGCTCAGCGCCTCCGGGTCGGTTTACTTTCGCGCACGCAGGTCCTTCGGGAGGTCGAACCATGAAGATCCGGCTCGTCATCGGCGCACTGGTACTCGCGGCGTGTTCCACGAAGGTGGAAACGGTGAGTGTCGTACCGGCCGCGGCTCCTGCCGCCGTCGCCACCGCGTTCATGCAGGCCGTCGCCGACAGCAACCTGGCCCAGATGGGAGAACTCTGGGGCGGGTCGAAGGGGCCGGCGGCCACGACGGGACAGCCGTCGAACTGGCTCCAGCGGCTGGCGGTCATCCACGCGTACCTCAAGGGCGGTTCCGCCAAGGTCCTCGGCGACATGCCGGGGGCGGCCAAGGACGACCGGCGACTGTTGACGATCGAACTGACCCGGTCCGGATGTGTCAAGCAGATTCCGTTCACCATGATCCAGACCAAGCAGGGCGCCTGGCTGGTGAACGCGATCGACTTGAACGCCGCGGGCGTGCCGGGGAGGCCCTGCGAGAAGGCGACGACGGGAACTTCGGGCATCTGACCGGGCTTATTCCGTTAGCTCGACCAGGATGCCGGCCGTCGACTTGGGGTGGATGAAGGCGATCCGCTTGCCGCCCGCCCCGATCCGGGGGGTTTCGTCGACCAGCCGGAAGCCGGCTTCCCGGCACCGCTCGAGCGTCCGGTCGAGGTCGGGAACCCGGTAGCAGACATGATGGATGCCGGGTCCTCGTTTGGCCAGGAACTTGGCGATCGGGCTGTCGGGCGAGACGGGTTGGAGCAATTCGACCTCGGACTCGCCGAACGGCAGGGAGACGATGGTGGCACCGTCCTTGGTTTCGGGCCCGTGATGGGGCGTCAGGCCGAGGACGTCGCGGTAGAAGGCGAGGCTGGCGTCGATGTTCTCGACGGCCAGGCCGATATGGGCGATTCGAGCGTCGGACAACACGGAACCTCCGGACGATGCGGGAACGCGAAGCCAAAACTAACAGGATCGAGGAACGAGGTCTGCGATGAGCGAGTTGATCACCCACGTCACGGACGACACGTTTGCCGGCAGCGTGGAGCAAGCCAAGGGGCTGGTGCTGGTGGACTTCTGGGCCGAGTGGTGCGGACCCTGCCGGGCCATCGCGCCGATTCTCGAGGATCTGGCCAAGAGCAACGAGGGCAAGGTCCAGATCACCAAGCTCGACGTCGACGCCAACCAGCGGACGTCGATGCGGTTCAACGTCAGGTCGATTCCGACGCTCCTGTTCTTCAAGGACGGTCGGCATGTCGACACGGTGGTGGGACTGGTCCAGAAGTCGGTGCTGCAGGACCGGATCAACAAGCACGCCGCCCAAGCCGCCTGAAGCGGTTCCCGGAAATCGCGTGGTCCGTCGGGCCTCGGAGGCTGAGCCTCTCGAGGTCCGACGGCGTTTAGCCTATGCCCGGCACCCTCTACGTCGTCGCGACCCCGATCGGTAACCTCGGCGACCTCACGCCGCGGGCGGCGGAGGTGTTGCGGACCGTGGCGGTCATCGCGGCGGAGGATACCCGGGAAACCCGGAAGCTGGCCGAGCGGGTCGGGTCGGGCGCCCGGCTGGTCAGCTGTCACGCGCACTCGACCGCGGGGCGGATCGAGGAGGTATTGGCGGTACTGGCGGGCGGGGCGGACGTCGCCGTGACATCCGACGCCGGCACGCCGGGGGTCAGCGATCCCGGCCCGGCGCTCGTGGCCCGGGCCAGGGAGGCGGGATTTCCGGTGGTGCCGATTCCCGGGCCCTCGGCCGTCGCCACGGCCCTGATGGCTTCTGGAATGGCGGCGGACCGATATGTTTTCCTGGGGTTCGCTCCCCGGAAGGGCGGGGAACGGACCGAGTGGCTGGAACGCATCCATCGGGAGACGATTCCCGTAGTGTGTTTCGAAGCCCCGGGGCGGGCGGCAGATTTGCTGGACGATCTGGCTCAGGTCTGCGGGCCGGCCCGTCGGGCGGTGGTGGCCCGGGAGTTGACGAAGAAATTCGAGGAGATCCGAGTCGGCACGCTGGCGGAGTTGGTGGCCTGGAGCCAGTCGACCGAGGTCCGGGGCGAAGTGACGGTCGTGATCGAGGGTTCGTCGGACGCGCCCGCGCCGGTCGAAACGGGGCCCGCGGCCGCCATGGCCAAGGCGTTGGTGGCCGCGGGTGTCGAACGGAGCCGGGTGGCGAAGGCCGTGGCGGAGGTATTCGGTTTGAGTCGCAACGAGAGCTATCGCTTGGTGGCGGAGGACCCCTCGTGAGACGGGTCCTCG
>JAEUJH010000979.1 GCA_016794825.1 Gemmatimonadota bacterium | reverse complement strand
CCCCTCGACCCCAGTCTGCCAGACGGCTACACTTTTACTGTCATTTCGGCACGGGACCCCCGATTCCGGTCCCGGGCACCTTCGCAGCTCAGCACCATCGGTGGTTCATGGCCGAAATCGTCCTCACCATGGCGGACCTCGAAACCGCGGTCCCCCTCAACGCCGCCCTCGAGGGCGCCGGCTTTACCACCGCCCTCGTGGCCGCGGTGGACGACGCCCGGGCCTGGGTCCGCCGGGAGCAGCCCGACCTCGTCATCCTGACCGGCGCCATCCACGACTCCCAGGCGCTCGACCTGATCACCTACTCGCGCGAACTCGAGATCTACACCCTGGCCCTGCTCGAGCCGACCGACTCCGATCGGGGCGAGCGGATCCAGCGGCTCGGCGCCACCGAAGTGATGGTCAAGCCGGTGCCGATCGTGGAGGCGGTGGCCGCGGTTCGGCGGATCGTCGACCGGCGCCGGCTCCAGCAGCGGATCGGGATCATCGGGCAGAGCAGCGCCATCCACGAGTGTCTGGTCAAGATCGAGCAGATGGCCCCGGTGTCGACCACCGTCCTGATCCAGGGCGAGTCGGGCACCGGCAAGGAACTCGTCGCCAAGGCGCTCCACGACCTCTCGCCCCGGCGCGGCAAGCCGTTCATCCCGGTCAACTGCGCGGCCCTCCCGGAAACCCTGCTCGAATCGGAGCTGTTCGGGCACGAGAAGGGCGCCTTTACCGGCGCCGCCGAGCGGCGGCTGGGCCGGTTCGAACTGGCCGACACCGGCACCATCTTCCTCGACGAAATCGGCGAGATCCCGCAGAGCGTCCAGGTCAAACTCCTCCGGGTGCTGGAGACCCGTTCCTTCTTCCGGGTGGGCGGCACCCAGCCGATCAAGGTCGACGTCCGGGTCATTGCCGCCACCAACCGCGCCCTCCGCGAGTCGGTGGGCCTGGGCGAGTTCCGGGAGGATCTCTACTACCGGCTCAGCGTCCTGAACATCGACATGGCGCCGCTCCGCGATCGGCGGGAGGACATCCCGATCCTGGTCCGGCGGTTCATCCGCGAGTTCTCGAAGCAGCACGATCGGCCGTTCCGCGGCATCACGGTCGAGGCCATGCGCCGGCTGGTGGAGGCGCCGTGGCCTGGCAACGTGCGGCAGCTCCGCAACCTGGTGGAGTCGATGGTGGTCCTGGCGCCCGGCACCGAGATCCGGGCCTCGGATATCCCGGCCGAAGTGTTGGAGGGAGCCCACACTCTGCTGCCCGTCCTCGCCAGTCAGGGGGGCCGACAACCCGCCAGCCAGGAACTGGAGTTCATCCTCCGGAGCCTGATGGACCTCCGATTACAGGTCGAAGAACTGCGTCGGCGCCTGGATGAACGGCCGGGCAAGGTGCAGGTGATCGAGATTCCGGAGACTTCGTTCACTCCTTTGCACGAGGTGGTGCCAGACTCTGCACCCTCCGATGTGCTCTACCGGCCTGGCATGACTATGGCTGAAGTTGAAAAGGCGACAATCGGGGCGGCGTTGAAGGAGTCTCGCGGCAACCGCCGGCAGGCGGCCGCAAAGCTCGGAATCGGCGAGCGAACGCTGTATCGGAAGATCAAGGAGTACCACCTCGACTGACGCGGCCAGGTGTAAAGGAATGAGGCACTCGAGGTTGACATTGAATCGGGCCTCGTTGATCGTTCTCGGGTCAAGCCAGGGCCCAGCCAGGTTCCCAGCGTGAATTTCGTCATCGACGGCGAGGCGTGCGTCGCCTGTTTGGCGTGCGCCCGGGTCTGCCCCACCAACGCCATTGCCGTGGCGCCGGATGCCTCATGGGTCCGGGTCATGGACGAGGCGTGCATTCGGTGCGGCCTCTGCGTGCCCGAGTGCCCCCATGGGGCGGTCGAGGTGGCGGGGGAGCTGGGGCATGCCGTGGCCGTCGCGGCCGAGGGGATGGGGGCGCTCATTCTGGGCACCGAGTGCGCGGCCCATTTCTACCCGGCCACCCCGGAGCAGGTGGTCAACGCCTGTTACGCGGCGGGGTTCCGGCTGGTGTCGCGGGGGGTCATTGGCGACGAGCTGGTGGCCATGGAGTATCTCCGCCTCTGGCGGACCGAGACCTGGGGCACGATGATCCGGTCGACCGACCCGGTGGTGGTCGACACGATCCGGTCGGAGTATCCCGAACTGGTGCCCTACCTGGCGCCGGTGGCCACGCCGATGATCGCGGAGGCGCGGTACCTCCGGTCGCTGGCGTCCGACGGGCTCAAGGTGGTGTACGCCGGGCTGGCGCCCTCGGTGGGCGCGCCCGAGGTCGATGCCGGGATCACCTATCGGGATCTCGAGGAGCTGTTCCGGGTCCGGGGGGTCAACCTCCACGCCCAGCCGCTGGTGTTCACCCGGGTGCCCCAGGAGCGGCGCCGGCACGTCAGCGTGGCGGGCGGGATGCCGATGGCGCTCCTCGAGGAGGCCAGCCATTCGAGCCGGCGGTTCCAGAAGGTCCGGGGGCTGGGCGGTCTCAAGGCCATCAGTCGGGCCGTCACGGTCGACCGGATCGACCTGGGCTTCATCGACATCCTCTCCTGCGAGGGGGCGCTCGATCACCCGTTGTCGGGGCCGCGGGAGCAGCTCTACTGGCGCCGGGCGGTGGTCCAGAGCACCGAGCCCCCGCGGAGCCGGGTGCCGGTGGTGGAGCCCGGGGTGGTGGCCAGCGTCGGGGCGGTGTTCGACATCCGGCCTCGGCGGGTCGATCCGGCCGATCCGGCGGCGGTGGAGCAGGTCCTGACCTCGATCGGGCTGGGGCCCAACGGCCGGCCGTGGGATTGCCGGGCGTGCGGCTATAATTCCTGTCGGGACTTTGCCGAGGCGGCCGCGTTAGGCCGGGCCTCGCTCCGGCAGTGCTCTCCCTATCAGGAACGGCAGGCGGACGAGGCCCAGCGGGCCGCCGCCACCGACATGCTCACCGGGCTCGCCACCTTCCGGGTCCTGCGCGACCGTCTGACCCACGAGGTCGAGCGGAGCAAGCGGAGCGGCGACCGGTTCACGGTGCTGTTCCTGGACCTCGACCGGCTCAAGGAAGTGAACGACCGGTACGGGCACGAGGCGGGCAACGAGGTCCTGAAGGCGGTGGCGGCGGAGGTCCGGACGGCGGTGCGGGCGTCGGACCTGGCGGCCCGGTACGGGGGCGACGAGTTCGTGGTCATCCTGACCCGGACCGATCTGGGCGGGGCGGAGCGGGTGGCGGAGGCGTTGCGGACCCGGGTCGAGGAAGTGGGTCAGCGGCTGGGGTTTGCGGTGACGGTCAGCATCGGGATCGCGGAGTACGATCCGGATCGGCCGTCGAGTGGCGATCTGCTGGTGAATGCCGACCGGGCGCTCTATCGGGCCAAGGCCGCCGGTCGGAACACGGTCGTATGAGCGGGAAGCTCGGAACAGGACGGACAGCGTGACGGGACCACAATCGATGCGGGCGTCGGATCCGCAGATGCCGAAGCCGCCGATCGACGCGATGCCGGATCCGTGGGGCGTCCGTCGGGCGGAGAATCTGCTGACCACGCTCGAGGGGATCCTCTCGGCCCGGGTGGTGACGACCCCGCTGGGCGAGGTGAGTGAAATCCACGTCCTGGCGCAGGCCGGCCTCCAGCCCAAGCAGGTGGTCCGGAACATCGAGAGCGCGCTGCTGGCGCATCTCGGCCTCAAGGTCGACCATCGGAAGATCAGCGTGGCCCAGACGGCCGAGGTCAAGCCGATCGAGACCCTGGAGCGGACCGCAGTCCGCGACCGGGCCATGCAGCGCGGGGTGTTGTTCGAGAATCTGGCGGTCCAGGCGGGTCAGCGGGCCCTCCGGGTCAGCGTGGCGGTGACGTTGTCGGTGGGTGGCCGGCAGGAGACGGCGGCCGAGGAGACCACGGATACGCCCAGGGGCCGGGTGGAGGGCGCGGCCCGGGCCACCCTGACGGTGCTGGAGCGGTTGCTGGAAAAGCACAGCCTGGTCATCGAGAGCGTGCAGGTGGTGGACACCCAGGACCGGAGCATCGTGTTCGTGGCGGTGCAGGGCATGGGGGGGCGCGACGCGGTGCTGTTGACGGGCACGGCGGAAATCCGGCAGAGCCCGGAGCGGGCGGCGGTGTTTGCGGTGCTGGATGCGACCAATCGGTGGGTGGACGCTCGGCGTCCGGCCTGACCGTGCTGCGGTGAAGGTTGGAGGTTTGGGGTTTGGGTTGGTAGGCCTTTAAAGAGGAAAGGAATGTAGGGAGGGGGGCCCGGTCTCGTAGGAGAGCGGAGCCGAGCGGGACACAACTGAGCGGAGCGTCTGGTGGGCCATAGCGAGGCTTGCCACTTCCCGAGGACTTCGATTTCTGGACCGAAGGGGGTGATGACGCTCATGATCAGCTGGCTCGCGGCCATTGCTGTCGGCGCAGTGCAGTTCGTGGTTGGACT